>CALGOE010000110.1 GCA_937958145.1 uncultured Desulfobacca sp. | reverse complement strand
ACCCAATCGCTAAGCGGGAAAAAGAGCGAGAGGGGGCGGGCCTCCAGGCCCGCACCACAAATAGCCAGGCAGGGGTGCTTAAGAGCGGCGATGCCAGGTGTGCCAGCCGAGGGCCAGGACAAAAGGCGCCACCAGGATGATCCCGGCGGGCACCGGGACCGGACTGATGCCATGGTTGCGGAGCTGTTCGTCCACAAAGGCAACGGTCAGGGCAATTTCCTGGGCAAAATCGCCGCCACAGAGATTCATGGCCTCGCCAATAAAGCCGGCCAGCAAGAGGGTAACCTCATCCTTGCTCAGCGGCAGGCTGATGCCATAACCGGCCAGATAGAGACCGGCCAGATCGGCGAATTGCCCGGCCAGGAGCTGCACGGCCGTGTCGGCGGGAAAGGTGAGGGCATAGCCATACCAATACATCAGGGTCCGAAACTGGGATTCGGCTCCGTAAATCAAAGTGGCCGCGTCGGGATACGGCAGCGTCAGCTCATTGGCATAGGCCTGGACCAGGAGCGCCGGGAATTGGTCTGTCCGGTGTTGCGTGGCGGCCATGATCTTATTACCGAGGCCCGGATCAAGGGAGGTCATCAGGACATCGACCCCCGTCTCCACCACCAAATGGGTTATCTCCGCGGCGATGGGATCAGGCAGCCCCAGCCAGGCCAGGGGAGCATAGGAGCTTGCGAGTTCCGCTGTTTTGGTAATGACATAGCCATCGCTCAAACCGTAGTATAACCCCTGATGGTGGGCGGTAAAGTCCGCTCCCCACACATCATTGTGGCTCATAAAACCATAGGCCGCGGCCCGGGTCGCCAGATCCCCCCCTTGAGCCGCCTGCCAGACCTTCTGGGATTGGTAGTGGGCCAGATGGTCCAGTTGGGAGCCATAGGGCGCACCGAAAAGGTAAAAAAACGTATCCAACGCCATGGCGCCGTAGATTTCGTTGAGATTGGCCGCCCCCTGGCTGGCCCCTAACCGGTCGGCAACGTGGGCGTGGGTGGCTGAACCCCAGGCCAGCACCTGTTGAGGCCAGAGCAAGAGCCCCAGCAGCAGCAGCAGGAGCATGGGCCAACGATGCCGGATACATTGTAACATCTTACCATACATCATCGTGCCTCCTTGATTTTGTTCATCCGGAGTTTACAGTGATTCTTTCATGAGCTTTGTTTCCATGAATATTCACTTTTCTTTTATCAATCCGGCAGAAAATGTCAAGACGCCGTTCCGGGCAGGGCCTCATTAATGGCAGAAAGAGCTGGTGGAGGGCCGCCGCCCCGGCTGGCGCCGCTACTCAGGTGGGCCAGGCGGCATATCCCTCTGGCGCCCTTGACGACCTGGGGCATTGGCGGTCCGGCCGAGTATCTGGTGACGCCCCGCTCGGTGGCAGAAGCCGCGGATCTCCTCGCTGCGGCCCGGGATGAAGGCTGGCCGGTATATTTCCTGGGGCGGGGTTCCAACGTCCTCATTGCGGATGCAGGTCTGCCCGGCATTACCGTGCACCTCACCCGCTTCTGTCAGGAAATTCATTGGCGCGACGACCAGGTAACCGTGGGTGCCGGGGTTTTTCTGCCCCGGCTGGCCGCAGTTTTGGCCCAACAGGGTTGGACCGGCTATGAGTTTCTCATCGGCATCCCGGGCACCGTGGGCGCGGCGGTGCGCCTCAATGCCGGCACCGGCCCGGGGCAGGAGATGGCCGACCGGGTGGTGAGCGTCACTGTCCTGACGGACGACCTGGAGGTCCGGACCCTGCCGGCGGCGGCAGTTGCCTTCGGCTACCGTTCTTCCCTGCTTCTGCAGCAGCCCCGATGGCTGGTCCTGGCGGCCACGCTGCGCCTGGCGGAGCGCGCCGCGCCGGCCGCTCTCCAAGCCGCCCAGCGGGACATTATCCAGAAGCGGCGGGCCAGATTTCCCGCCGAGAAATTAACCTGCGGCAGCGTCTTTAAAAATCCCCCCGGCGGCCCCCCCGCCGGCTGGCTCATTGAGCAGTGTGGCTGCAAAGGCTGGGCCGTGGGCGATGCCCAGGTGTCGCACAAGCATGCCAATTTTATCATCAATCGAGGGCAGGCCACTGCCGAGCACATGCAGACCCTGATCAAGGCCATCCAGGCAAAGGTCTGGCAGGAGCAGGGGGTGGCCCTGGAACGGGAGGTCATCTGCCTCCCCGAGGATGTTCAAGGGCAAACCTAACGTCCAACTGCCTCCCGGCCCGGGAAAAGGCGCCGCTCCAGTTGGCAGGGGCCGTTAAAACAGGTATAAACAGAAGGAAAAAAACCTGAGCGGGAGACAATCATGATTCGCCGGGAAACGCTCTACTTTGCCAAACCAGGTCCGGACAATACCGAGACCTGTCTGCAACTGTTGGTCAAGGCCAGAGAAGAGGGCTTCAAACACTTTGTCGTGGCCTCCACCACCGGGGAATCGGGTGCCAAGGCCGCCCGGTTGTTGTGCCATCCGGAAACCGATCTCAACCTCGTGGTGGTGGGGCACTCTGTGGGTTTCCGGGGGCCCAACGTGGATGAATTTCTGCCGGAGCACTTCCAGGAAATCACCCGCCTGGGCGGCAAGGTGTTCAAAGGCACCATCCTGACCCACTCCCTGGAAACCAGTATCGCCGAAATGTTCAAGGGCAGCGCCCCCACCCTCCTCATCGCCAATACCTTGCGGCGCCTGGGTCATGGCCTCAAGGTCTGCTGCGAGATCGTCATGGAGGCGGTGGATGCCGGGCTGATCCCCGAAGGCGAAGAGGTCGTGGCCGCAGCCGGTTCAGCCCGGGGCTGGGACGCCGTGGCCATCCTGCGCTCGGCCGCGTCCAAGCGCTTCCTCAGCCTGGTGGTCCTGGAAATCTGGGCCAAACCCCGGGGATGACAGTGGGCAGTGATTAGTGGTCAGTGGGAATTGGGCAGCGGTTAGTGGTTGGGACGCGGCAAAGAGTTTGCCGCACTGCCCGTTGTCCAGAAGTCTTTGCACGTAGGTCAAGGAGAGGCTATGTCTGATATCCCAGGCTATGACACCATCCGCTGGCAGGATAACGCGGTGGTCATGATCGATCAGCGGCGGTTGCCCGAGGAAGAAGTCTATCTGACCTGCACCGATTACCGGGAAGTAGTGGAGGCGATTCGCACCCTGGCCATCCGGGGCGCGCCCGCCATCGGCGTCGCTGCGGCCATGGCCGCCGCGTTAGGGGCGCTGGCCTGCTCGGAAACGGATCTACCTGCCTTTCAACGCCATTTCCAGGACATCTGCCAGGTCATTGCCGGGGCCCGGCCCACCGCCGTCAACCTGACCTGGGCGGTCCAGAGGATGCAAGCCCTGGTAACGGCCTCTGGCGATCTGGACGTGCCGGCCATCAAAGAGAAATTGGTGGCCGCGGCCCAGGCCATGCTGGCCGAGGACATCCGTATCAACCGGCAGATGGGCTGGCATGGCCAGACCCTCATTCACGACGGCGACGCGGTCCTGACCCATTGCAACGCCGGCGGCCTGGCCACCGGCGGCTACGGCACAGCCATCGGCGTTATCCGGGCCGCCTGGGAGGCCGGCAAGAAAATCCAGGTATGGGTGGATGAGACCCGACCGGTGCTCCAAGGAGCCCGCCTCACCGCCTGGGAACTGGGGAAATTGGGGATCCCCCACACCCTCATCCCCGATAATGCCGCAGCCTCGCTCATGGCCAAAGGACGGGTCAACTGTATCGTGGTCGGGGCGGACCGCATCGCCGCCAACGGCGACGTGGCCAACAAGATCGGCACCTATGGCGTGGCCGTCTGGGCCAAGTATCATAATGTCCCCTTCTATGTGGCAGCGCCTCTGTCCACCTTTGATTTTTCCCTCAGTGACGGCAGCCAGATCCCCATCGAAGAACGGGATCCCGCCGAAGTTACCCGGATTCACGGCCACTGCATTGCCCCCGCGGGCTGCCCGGCCTTGAATCTGGCCTTCGACGTGACGCCCCACACCCTCATCGCCGGCATTATTACCGAACACGGCATCTGCCGGCCGCCGCTGCCGGCCGCAGTGGCGGCCTTGCTGGATGCCGCCAGGAGCTGTCCAGGTGTTTAGAGTATTTTTGATTCTGTGCAGTATGCTGATCCTGCTGAGCGCCAGCCCCGCTCCCGCGGCCGGGCCTTTTAACATCCGTCTCCCCGCGGCCGGGGTGACCATTGACCCCAACGCCATGACCGTGGTGGGCCGCCCTCAGGAGTATACCCTGCAGAAGGGGGAAAACCTCCTGGATATCGCCCGGCACTATGGGTTGGGTTTCATGGAGTTGGGGACGATCTATCGCCATTGGGATCCTTTCATCCCGCCACCGGGAGCCAAAATCGTCATCCCGACCATGTGGATCGTGCCCAGCCGGCCCAATACCCAGATGGTGGTAAACACCGGCGAAATGCGGCTCTATTACTTCCAGGACAATTTCACCAAAGTGATTACCTATCCCATCGGCATGGGGGTGCTGGACTTCAAGACCCCCACCGGCAAGTTCAAGATTATCGGCAAAAAGACCAACCCGACCTGGCATATTCCCGCTTCTTTGCAGGCCAAATACGGCGCCAGCACCATGCCCCCGGGTCCCAACAATCCCTTAGGCGAGTACAAACTCACCCTCTCCTGGGGGGACTACGGCATCCACGGCACCCACATGCCCTGGGGCGTCGGCCGCCTGGTGAGCCACGGCTGCACCCGGATGTACCCGGAGCACATCAAGGCCCTCTTCCCGCTGGTACCCGTGGGCACCACCGTGGAGTACATTTATGAACCGGTGATGATCGGCTTCAAGAACGGCCGCATTTATCTGTCGGTGAATCAGGATTATTACTTTAAAATCCCCGACATGCTGACCTATACCCTCAACCGCCTGGAAAACGCCCAGTTGCTCAACGAAGTAAACCTGGTGAAGGTCATGAAGCTGGTGGAAGAGCGCTGGGGCGTGCCGGTGGATGTCACCCGGGGGGGCGGCGATCTGGCCGGCCACTAAAAAGGGAAAAGGGAAGAGGGAAAAGGGATGGAGAAAAACCTTTTACCCTTGCCCCTTGCCCGGTTATCTAATGCCTTGTTGGCTTTACGACATCCTGTTTACGATTTCAGCGCCGCCAGGAATTTCTCCAGACTGGCCGGGTCTTCAACGTTATGGAAGTCAAACGGCTGGTCTTTGGGGATGGTCTTGCGGACCAGGCCTTTGAGGACGTTTTTCGGTCCCACCTCCACCCACACCTCCACGCCGGCAACCAATATATGCTGAATGATCTGGGTCCACTGCACCGGTGAGGTCAACTGCCGGGCCATGTAGTCCCGGATGGCAGCGGGGTCTTGTTCCGGCAAACCGCTGACATTGAGCAGGAGGGTGGTCTTGGGTGCCTGAAAGTTCAGGGTCTGGAGCAAGGCGGTAAAATCGGCGGTAGCGCCGGCCATGAGGGGCGAATGCCAGGCGCCGGAGACGGCCAGGGGCACGGCCCGGGCGCCGGCGGCCTTGGCCAGGGCCATGGCCTCCTCCACCTCCACCTTGGCCCCGGAGATGACAAGCTGTTCCGGGGTATTATAGTTGGCCAGGGCAAAGAAGCCCCGGTTGACAATGGGGGCCAGGAGTTCCACCACGTCTGGAATGGGCAGGCCGACGATGGCCGCCATAGTCCCGGGATGTTTTTGGGCCTCCCGGTGCATGAGCTGGCCGCGGACCTTAACGGCCTTCAGGGTGTCGGCCTCGGAAAGGACGCCGGCGGCACAGAGGGCGCTGTACTCCCCCAGGCTGTGGCCGGCCACATAGGTGGGCTGGACCCCGGCCCGCTGCAGGGCGTTGTACAGGGCCAGATTCAGGACCGTCACGGCCGGCTGCAGGTTCACGGTCTGGGTCAATTCTTCCATGGGCCCCTCAAAACAGAGGCGAGCCAGGGGCAGGCCGGTCACGGTTTCGGCCCGTTGGAACAACTCCCGGGCCTCAGGGTCGGTGTCATATAAAGCCTTGCCCATGCCGACGTATTGGGACCCCTGACCGGGGAAGAGCATGGCAATTTTTTGGGCCATGGTTACCTCCAGAGATGGTTTCTGGTTCTCGGTTTCCCGTTTCTGTCCGGTGATGAAAAGTTCATCGGGCCTGCCGTGCACGCCATTTCCGGCGGCCACGGGCCGCCCTATAACTGCTGCCTGTTTAAACCCCTTTTCCCTCTTCCCTTTTCCCTGCTGCCATACTCTCACACCGCCGGCACCGCCGCAACGTTGTGGCTTTCCTGTGACGTCAGCTGTTGCCGGGGCAGGATCCGATCGATGGTCTCCTCCAGCCGGGCCAGCAGCGGCGGTAACGTGGCGGTGTCCAGGGCCGAGATGGCCACGCCGTCATGGCGGCGGCTCTCCCAGTCCGCCAGGTTGGGGTCTACTAAATCCACTTTGTTGAAGACCTTGAGAACAGGCTTATCGCCCAGCTCCAGGGAATTGAGGATACCTTCCACCGCGGCCATCTGCTCTTCATACCGGGGATTGCTCAGGTCGATGACGTGCAGGAGCAAGTCGGCATCGGCCAGCTCTTCCAGCGTGGCTTTAAAGGCTTCCAACAGGTCTTTGGGCAGATCCCGGATAAACCCCACCGTATCGGTGATGATAACCTCCCGTTCCCGGGGGAAGCGCAGACGTCGGCTGGTGGGGTCCAAAGTGGCGAAAAGCCGGTCTTCGGCCAGGACCTGGGCCTTGGTCAGCGTATTGAGCAGGGTGGATTTGCCGGCGTTGGTATAGCCGACGATGGAGATGATGGGCAGACCCAGGCGTTGGCGGGGGCTCCGGCGGACCCGGCGTTCGGCCCGCACCTGTTCCAGCTCCTGGGCCAGGCGGTGGAGACGTTCCCGCACCCGACGGCGGTCGATCTCCAGTTTGGTCTCCCCCGGCCCCCGGCCGCCGATGCCGCCGGTGAGGCGGGACAGCCCGTCATCCCGGCCTACCAGCCGGGGCAGGAGGTATTTCAGTTGGGCCATCTCCACCTGCAGTTTGCCCTCCCGGCTCCGGGCCCGTTGCGCAAAGATGTCCAGAATTAATTGGGTCCGGTCGATGACCTTCAGTTCGGTATAGTCGGTGATGGACCGGGCCTGGGACGGGTTCAGGTCGGCGTCGAAGATGAGGAGCGAGGCGTCCACCTGCAGGGCCCGGAGGACCAACTCCATGAGTTTGCCCCGGCCCATGAGGTAACGGGGGTCGATGCGTTGGCGGTGTTGCACGATAACGTCCACGACCTGCAGGCCGGCGGAGGTGGCCAACTCGTGCAGTTCGGCCAGCGAATCTTCGGCCACGGCCCGGGGTTTGGTGGTGACGCCGATGAGGATGGCCCGCTCCTTCGGGACCTGATCCGCTCCGCTCCGTCCGGCTCGGGCCAACTCGGCTTCCAGGGATTGGATGAGGGCTGGAAAGTCCAGGTCCAGATGGGCGACGTGGTCAACTTCCAACAGCTCCCAATCCCGGTCAGCCAGCCGCTGGGGCAGAAGATGGGCGCCGTACAGACGGCCGGGCCGGCCCTCAGGGGTGACGGCCACGGCCAGAAGGTAATCCAGGCGCAGCAGGGCCAGATCCATGAAGTCATCCTGGCTTAAAGGTTCCCCGTTGAGGTGAGTGTGGATGAGGCGCAGACCTTTGAGGCGGGAGCCGGCCTGGCGCTCCCGTTTTAAGGGGGGGATGACCAGGCCTTTGGGGTCGCCGACCAGGACCAGGGCCGGCAGGCCCTGACGGTCCACCAGGAGACCGACCTGGCGCTTGATCTCAAAGGATATTTCGGCCAACTGTCTGGCCACTTCCGGCGTCAGCAGGTGGGGCGGCGGCAGACGGCGGCGGTAGAGCCGCTCCAAGCGCCGGAGCTGCTGGGGTTTGAGGCCGGCCAGGTTGCCATGAACTCGATCGATGCTTATTCTCCTTTTCTTTCTTTTAATATCATTAGTTTAGCACGTCGAGGCCCCGCCGTCAATCAGCCGCGGCGCCCCCCCTTGCAACTCTTTCCGGCAGGATTTATAATACTTTTAACCAGTAAGGCAATTGTGGGCCGGAGGCAAGGGGCAACGGGTCGTGGACCCGTTTTTCATGGAAAATTTTTCCCGCCAAAGCGCCCGGCCATTATCACCTGTAGCCTTGCCAACGGGCAGGGTCGGATCTGACGATATCATTATGGACGAAAAAAATACCAAATTCCCCGATCAGAAAGAACTGGAAAAGGAACTGAGCGATTACCTGGCGAAAAAATACGGCGATCGCGTCAAGATAATCTCCCCTTTTATTATGCCCAAACCGGTGGTGGAGGAGCCCAGCGGCCGGGGCAAAGGCAGCGGCGCCGGACGGATCAATTTTGATCTTAAACCCGAAGAACTGGAGGCCTATCTGGATGAATATGTCATCAAACAGGATACGGCCAAAAGTATTTTAGCCACCAAGATCTGCACCCATTTCAACCGCATCCGCTATCAACAGGAAAAAGGCCGCCAACCCGACCCCGGCGTCGGCTCCATTAAAAACAATATCATCCTCATCGGGCCCACCGGCGTCGGCAAGACCTACCTGGTAAAGCTCATTGCCAAAAAGATCGGCGTCCCCTTTGTCAAAGGCGATGCCACCAAGTTCAGCGAAACCGGCTATGTGGGCGGTGATGTGGAAGATCTGGTCCGGGACCTGGTCTATGAGGCCGGTGATGACTTGGAGTTGGCCCAGTACGGCATCATCTATATCGATGAAATCGATAAAATTGCTGCCAGCGGCAACCTCATCGGCCCGGATGTCTCCCGCAGCGGCGTGCAGCGGGCCCTCCTCAAACCCATGGAAGAAACGGAGGTGGACCTCAAGGTCCCCCACGATCCCATCTCCCAGATCCAGGCCATCGAACACTACCGCAAGACCGGCAAACGGGAAAAGCGCACCATCAATACTCGCAACATCCTCTTCATCGTCTCCGGTGCCTTTAACAATCTGGAAAAGATCATTAAAGAGCGGCTGGCCAAACAGGAGATCGGCTTCCACGGCCGGCCCCGTTCCAAGAAGCTGGACCGGGAATTCTGGCTGCAGGTGACCGCCGAAGATCTGATCAAATACGGCTTTGAATCAGAGTTCATCGGCCGCTTGCCGGTGATCGCCGTCCTGGAGGAACTGTCCGCCGATGATCTCTATCAAATCCTGAAAAATCCCAATAATCCGATTATTATCAGCAAAAAGCGGGACTTTCGGGCCTATGACATCGACATCAAGTTTGAGGACGAGGCCTTGCGCCTGTTGGCGGCCCAGGCGGCCAAGGAGCGCACCGGCGCCCGGGGTCTGGTCAGCGTCATCGAAAAGGCCTTGATCCAGTTCGAGAAGAGACTGCCTTCCACCGATATTAAAGAGTTTCTGGTCACTCCCGAGGTGGTGGCCAATCCGGTCCAGGAACTGGCGCGGCTGTTGGCCGACCCCGACAATCCGGAAATGAAAGCCCGCTTCGAGGCCGCAGCGGCCGAGGAATTGGCCCTGCTGAAGGAATCGGTCTGGCGCCGGGAACAGGAACTCCTCCGGCGCTTCAACATGCCCCTGACCGATTACCGCGTCGGCCTGATGGTGGACCAATACCTGCGCTGGGATTGCGACCTGTTGGCCGCCTTTGATCAGATCAGCCGCCTGTATCAACAGGTGAAACGCTTTGAAGAGGCCTTTTATCGGGAGCATGAAATCCGGCTGGCCTTTACCCAGGAAGCGGCCGATGAAATCATGCGCCGGGCCCTCACCGGCGGCACCACGGCCCGGGTGATCTGCGAAGGGTTCGCCAAAGACCTGGAATATGCCCTGAAACTCATCCGGGATCGGGCCGGCAAAGAGGCCTTTGAAATTACCCTGGAGGATCTCCTGGACCTGGACGGCTTCCTGCACCGCCTCTTCCAGGAATCCTTGCAGCAGACCTTTCTGACCGCGACAACCTCAACGCCGGAAAGCTAAGGCCACGGTAGATTCATTTTGTGAGAGGAAGCCAGGGGGCCTCTGGTCCCCCGGCCCCCCCTCAGTTGCCAAAAACCAGACACCAGAAACTAAAAACCCATGATCGGCATCTCCAAACTCTACTGCGGCGCCGTGGAAGCCTCGGATGTCCTGCGCTATGGCCGCCACTCCGGCCGCTTGCCGTCCCACCTGCTGCAATTTTCCCAGGATAAAAAGCCAGTAGTGGTCTGGAACATCACCCGCCGCTGCAACTTAAAGTGCGTCCACTGCTATGCCCAGGCAACGGCTGCTACCCAGGAGGGGGAGCTCTCTCTGGACCAGGGCCTGGCCCTGTTGGACGATCTCAAGGCCTTCGGCGTGCCGGTGGTCCTCTTTTCCGGTGGCGAACCCCTCCTGCACCCCCACCTGCTCACCCTGGTCGAAAAAGCCGTCACCCTCGGTATGCGGGCCGTAATCTCCACCAACGGCACCCTCATCGACCGGCCGATGGCCCAACGCCTGAAAAATCTTGGCCTCTCCTATGTGGGCATCAGCCTGGACGGGACCGAAGCCACCCATGACCGCTTCCGCGGCGACAAGGGAGCATTCGCCGCAGCCATGGCCGGGGTGCGTAACTGCCAGGAGGCCGGCATCAAGGTGGGCCTGCGCTTCACCATTAATAAACACAATTACCAGGAAATTCCGGCTATTTTTGACCTCCTGGAAGAGCGTGACATCCCCCGCGTCTGTTTCTACCACCTGGTCTATGCCGGGCGGGGCAGCCGCCTGGTGGCAGCGGCCTTGAGCCACGAGGAAACCCGGGCCGTGGTGGACCTGATCATCGACCGCACCGCCGACCTCTTTGCCCGGGGCAAACCCAAAGAAGTCCTGACGGTGGACAATCACGCCGACGGCCCTTATATCTACCTGCGCCTGCGCCGGGAGAACAACCCCCGGGCCGCAGAAGTCCTGCAATTGCTGCGCATGAACGAAGGCAACAACTCGGGCCGGGGCATCGGCTGCATCAGTTGGGACGGACAGGTGCATGCCGATCAATTCTGGCGCCATTATTCCTTCGGCAACGTCCAGGAGCGGCCCTTCAGCCAGATCTGGACCGATCTCAGCAACCCGCTGATGGCCAGGCTCAAGGACAAAAAACGCTACGTCACCGGCCGCTGCGCCACCTGCCGCTGGCTGGACATCTGCGGCGGCAATTTCCGGGTGCGGGCCGAGGCCCTCACCGGCGACCTCTGGGCCCCGGACCCGGACTGTTATCTGACCGACCCGGAGATTGCGGTCAGTGACTCATGAGGAAAGTACCATGCCGGATGTGAGTTTTGCCAGCTACGTGAAAGAAATTCTTAAAACCGCTGAATATCTCCGCGACCCTGAACTGGATTGCGTGGTAGCGATAGCCCCTGTCCTCCCCGGTTGCTTAACTCAGGGAGACAATTTTGAGGATGCCAGAGATAATCTCATCGCTGCTATAGAACTCTGGATTATGGCGGGCTTGCGGCAAGGCGAAGAGATGCCGGTAGTGAATGGCTTTCGTTTGGCCATGGCCGCACAGCAACTAGAAAATCTGCCGAGCGCATCCGATCCGGTTTATGCCTAAGATTCCGCCATGCCCTCGCCAGGAACTTATTCGAAAACGCCGCAAGCTTGGCTTCATGGGTCCTTATACCGGCGGCCGACACAGTTACATGCAGCGAGATCAATATCGTCTCATTATCCCAAATCCCCATAGCAAGGATATCTCCTCTTACTTCATCAAAGAGATATTGCGGCAGGCACGTATTCAACCTGATGAATGGCTTTCGGTTTAATGACCAATAGCTTTAGGATAAACAGACGCTTGCCGTTTGCAAGGACTAGCCATATGATCACCCCCGCCGAATTCCGCAGCGGCCAGCACAGCATCCCGTTAAACCTGCCGGAGGAGCTCCCCGAGTGCTGCAGCCGCTGCCGTTTCCTGATTTTTGAGGAATTTACCGTCTGTTTCATTGATGCGCCCTTTTATTACCAATGCGCCTACCAATGGACGGAAACAGGGCCCGACAGCCAACCCCCCTGCCTGGCCGCCGAAGCAGCAGCAGGTTAAAAACCTGGCTTTTCTGGGTCAGCCCGGGAGTAAATTTTTTCTTGACAAAAACGTCTTTCTGGACAAAATAAAAGCCGTAGCAATAAGCATCCCGGAACACGGTGCAAATCCGTGGCGGTCCCGCCGCTGTCATCGGGGACGGCTTGATCATGGGGAAACCCGGTCACTGTGAAGGTCCACCTTCATGGGAAGGCTGATCAAGCCGGTTGATCCGAAAGCCAGAAGACCTGCTTATTGACTCATCGAGAACTGCTGATGGTAAAGGGAGTTCCGCTCTGAGGCGGGATTCCCTTTTTTTATTGCCGCCATATATCAACAGAAAAAGGAGGTAGCAACATGAAAAAGGCACAAGACATTAAAAAAACCCAGAAACCGGCCAAACCCATCGGCTTCCGGTACAGCTGCAACCTCAACGGCAGCAACACCGGCCTGTCCCACTACATCCTGCTGGACAAAAAGAACTGAGCCGGCATTAAAGATGCCACCGGCGGGGGCTGCGGCCCCCGTCGCCTGTGGTCCGTGAGCCGTAAACAGTTGCGGTTGCCCTACACCCGGCGCGGGTCAACGCCCTGCAACCGGGCCTGAGCAAGAAGCGAGGTTGATAACGTGCAAGCACTTTACCCTTTTGGGCCCGATGTCAATATGGGCGTCGGCCCCCGTTTTGATCTGTTGGATATCGGCCACCCTGAGTATGTGGCCGTAGTGGAGGCGGACACCGCCTTCTGGACCCTGGCGCCCCGGGAACAGGCCCTGGACTTCCTCCTGGGACAGGCATTGCCCCGGGAATTTGCCCAGCGCCATGACCGTTTTCAGACCGAAATGCAGGCCCTGCGTTTCGGCCTGACGCCCTCGGCGGTGTATTTCAATCCCACCGAACGCTGCAATCTCAACTGCCCCTATTGTTATCTCCCCGAAGACATGCGGCGTTCGGGCGTAGATATGGCCGAGGCTGATCTCCACCGGGCCCTGGAGATCCTGGCCGCCTATTTCCAGTCTACCCTGCCCGCGGGGTCGGTGCGGCCCCAGGTCATTTTCCACGGCAGCGAACCTCTGTTGCGGCGGGAGGTGATCTTCCCGGCCATGGAAAAATACGCCGACTCCTTTCGCTTCGGCCTCCAGACCAATGCCACCCTGCTGGACGACGAGGCCCTGGATTTTATCCGGAGCCGGGAGATCAGCCTGGGCCTCTCCCTGGACGCCCATTTGGCCGCGATCAACGACCAAACCCGCCGGACCTGGGGTCAAAAGGGGGTCTTTGGTCAGGTGGCCACGGTCCTGGAAAAACTTGCCGGCTACCCCAATTACAGCGTCATGTGTACGGTCACCAGGGCCAACGTTGACCATTTAACTGATATTGTTAATTATTTTCATCAGATGAGAGTCAGCGTGGCCATGCTCAACCCGGTGCGTTGCACCCAGGCGGGCGGCCGACAGGCCAAGCCGGCGGACGACGTCCTGGCCCGGCATTTTATTGCAGCCTTGGATCGGGCCCGGGAGCTCTACGAAGAGACCGGCCGGCGCCTGGTCTTGGCCAATTTCGCCAACATCCTCATCGGCATCGCCGCCCCCACGGCCCGGCGGCTGATGTGCGACATCTCCCCCTGCGGCGGCGGGCGCTGTTTCTTTGCCGTGGCCGCCACCGGCGACCTCTTCCCCTGCAGCGAATTCATCGGCCTGCCGGATTTCAAAGGGGGGAACCTTTTTGTCGATCAGATCCCCGAGGTCCTGGCCTCGCCCCCGTTCCGGCGGGTGAGCCAACGCCGGGTGGAGGACTTTGCTCCCTGCGCCGACTGCGCCATCCGCCATTTCTGCGGCTCGCCCTGCCCGGCCGAAGTCTATACCACCACCGGCACTATGCAGGCCCCGGCGCCGTATTGCCAGTTTTATGTGGAGCAGGTGAAATATGCCTTCCGGATTATCGCCGATGACCGTCTGGACGCCTTCTTGTGGGCAGGCTGGAACGAGGGGACCGAGAAGATATTTAATATTTAACCGTCGGCAAGGTCCCGCCGTAGTGTTTTTCTTGACGATGGGATGCTCTCTATTCTACAGTACAAGCATTACAAGCTAAATGCAGTGAGGGGTCAGGAGGTGCCGCTTATGTCAATGACCCTCGATCAGGAATTCATGAAAAAGATTACCGCCCTTGTTCAAGGACCCAGCAGTGCCCTGCTGCGGAAATTCGTGGATTTCCTCTTATCCCCGGAGCAAGGCCTACCGAAAAATCTGCGGCAAAAACACCAAGGTCTAGTTTATCTTCGCCAAGGCCGCTTTCGCCTTTGGGACGGTCTGCTCCGGGCTGACCTTGTAAAAGGCTTGGAGGAGACGGCCCTGCTCGTCGATGAGAAAGGCAGAGCGGATAATGCCCTCGTACTTCTTGCCGTACATAGATTTTTCCCCCCAGACGCCGTAAGCCTGGGCCACCGCGTGGTCCGGATCGGAGAGGAGCGGCAATCCCAGGGCATGCTTTTCAGCAAACTTCTTCTGTAAATCCACCGGGTCAGGACTGATCCCCAGAGCCGCCACGCCCAGATCGGCCAATTCAGCACGGGCGTCGCGGACACTGCAGGCCTGTTTGGTGCACCCCGAGGTGAGGGCCTTGGGATAAAAAAAGAGCAACACCTTTTTCCCCTGAAAATCTGCCAATCGCACCGTCCTGCCTTCCTGGTCCAGCAAGGCAAAGGCTGGCGCCGGGTCACCGGGCTGAAGTTGGGCCATACCATCCTCCTTGGCAAGGTTGCGCCGCCGTTGGTCATTGACCTGGGGCCTTTTCTCCGATAGAACAATCATATCTTTTTTGGCTGCCCCTGCCAAGCCGGGCCAGGCGGTGCCGGCTGCGTCGCCGAGGTTGGAGCAATTGTTACCTTGTGCACCCGTGACCCCCAACCTCTGAACCGCTCACCCAAGGAGTGTCCCCATGGATTTTTGGATCCGACTGCTTGCCATTGCCCTCGGTCTGCTCAGTTGTTTTTACGGCTATCCCTTGTTTCGCTT
>CALGOE010000109.1 GCA_937958145.1 uncultured Desulfobacca sp. | reverse complement strand
GGCGGTGCCGGCACCGCCCCCCTCAGAAGTGCATTTATCAGGTTGAAAAATGAGGCATGCTTGACCTGCCTGGCACGGGCGCGCCCGCCGGCCCAGGCCGGCAGGTGCAGCGAGGGCCTACCGGGGCAGGGCAATGCGCAGGCTGTGGATATTGGCGGCCAGCTTTTCGGAAAACTCCGGCACCCCGCCGCTGAAACCAGCCTGGATCAGCAGCTGTTCCCGCACCGCCGGCGCCAGGGCGCGATTTTTGATGATTTCGATGCCTTTTTGGAGCTTGGCATCCAGGCCTTTGATCTGAAACTGTTTGCCGTAACCCGCCGTGAGTTTTTGGGCCATATCGGCCTGTTTGGCAAGCTGTTCCAGGGCCTCGGTCTGGTATTTCAGGGCCTCGGCCGGACTGGCGGCGTGAGCCCCTTTGGACCAGTAGGTGCGCACCTTGTCATTGGTCATGAGGGCCAGCTGTTCCGGGTCCAGGAGGGTGCCCTGGCCCTCAGCGGCCTGGGTAAAGGTCCGCTGTTCAGGGCCCGGTTGGCCGGGACGGATGACCGTGGCCTGGTCGCTGAAATCCCGCGCCCCGGCACGCTCAAAGACCGAGGACGGTTCCTGATTATGGAGTTCCGCCCATTTGCTGATTTTCTGGGTCTCGCTCAGCCCTTCCCATTGCACTTCAGGGAAGCGTTGTCTGGCCGCCGCCAGATCAAATTTGCCGCCTTTCAGGACGCCTGAGGCCTCGGCAAACTGCTGGTTGTAGATCTGCTCCCATTCCTGTTTGGGGATTTCCACCTGCACCCCATCAGCTCTTTGGCGCAGCACCCGGATATCCCGGTCGGTGTTGAGGTCCCAGGCCTGATAGCCTTCTTTCTTGGGAGTCCGCACCGTTTCCACCTTGATTTTTTCGCCAGGATAGCGGCTCTCCAGGGCCTGTTGCACGGCGGCATCGGCCTGGTCGGTGATCTGACTCAACAACTTGTTCACTTCCGTGCCAACCTGCTTTCCGGTTTTGGTGCCGCCGGCGATATACTGTTTGAGATAGCGCATGGTGGCAGGATCGGCCTGGGCTTCCATGACCTGCTCCGGCGTCAGGGGCTTGCCGGTTTTTACTGCCTGAATGATGTTGGTGGCCCGTTTCTGGGCTTCCAGGAGATACTGGCCGTAGCTCTTGCCCGCACCGCTGGTGGCCTTTTCAAAGAGGGGGCGCATGGCTTCGGGCAGCTGGAACTGGACCTCCCGGTTGAGCTGTTCGATGATCTCGGTCCCCCAACGCGCTGCGTCATCACCGAACTGTATCCCGGTAAGGACCAGCCGATTGGTCAGCTGCGGCGCTACTGCTTCTCCTGCCCGCACCGCGGTATTGAGGCCGTATTCCAGAGTCCGGGCGCCGCCCTGCAGGAGATAGGGTGTGGCTGCTTCCATACCCCAGATAAACAATCCCTCGGTGGCGACCTTCTCTCCCACCCGCTGGAAGCCTTCCAGGGCCGAGTTGCCGCCCTGCTTGTAGACGTAATCTTCCAGGCCGAAATAACCCTTGCCGGTGAGGAAGACCGTTTCCGAATGGCCGCCGGTGAGGAGGGCGGCAACCAAACGTCCACTCAAGCCGGCGTAGGAGGTCTTGGTCTCGCCGTCGGCGGTGGTATACTCCCCTGTGAGCAGTTCCCGGACGCTGTTATAGGTAAAGGCCCTGACCACGTCCAGGTAGCCGCCGGCCTGCAACGTGGCCTCCTGCTGGGATCTGGTCACCAGATTGCCGCTGAGCAGCCCGGTGTAGACCCGCTTGAACTGCTCCAGTCGGGCTTGATCCACGGTGCCGGTCTCATTCACTTGGGCGGCCAGCGTGTCGATCAGCCGGGAGAGCCGGCCGGCTTCGCCCGAGGTCCAGGCTTCGGCAAATTCCTGGCGATCGAAGACGTGCTTCTGGAGATCCCGCAGATCGGCCAGGAGTTTGTCGGCCTGTTTGCGGTCGACCACCGTCTTGTCCAAGGCCCTGTCCGTGGCGCCTTCCCGGTTGATATTGCGTTGCCAGTCAGTTTCCTTGAGGGCGGCGTAGACGGCGTTGACCTTTTCCTGCTTCTGCCAATCCTCCAGGAGGATGCCGTTGCCGCCGGTCCAGAGGCGCAGGTCGCCCTTGTTGTCCAGATAGATCTCCCCCACCGTGAGGTTCCGCACCGGGAGCCATTGGCCGCCCTTGGCGACATATTCCACCCCATTGTCGGCGACGATCTTCTGGCCGTCCTTATAGGTCTTGCCATCGAAGGTGGCGCCCAAAACCACTACCTTCTCTGTGGGAGACGGTGGCGGCGCGGCCCGGTAGGGATCGTCTTTGGTACCCCGGCCGATGATCCGCTGGGGCGGGTTGTTAACGTCCGGGTAATCCCGGAACGGGTCTTCTTTGCTGCCCGTGCCCCAGATCTTTTTGTCGGCATCAGCTTGGGCCGTCTGGACGCCGGCCGTGGGGTCCAGGCGCAGGGGATCATCCTTGGTGCCGGCCCCGATGACCGGACCGCCGGCTGCCCCGGGATATTCCCGGTAGGGATCCTCTTTGGTCCCTTGACCCCAGAGTGGCCGGCCGTCAGCAGTAAAGGTAGTGGGCGCCTTGCTCACCAACTCTCCAAAAGCGCCGACCTTGGGTTCCAGGCCGGCCAGGAGAGTCTTCAACTGAGCTTGATCAGCCTCATATTTTTTTATCGTGTCTTCAATACCCTTTATTTCCTGTTCGATGCGGTATTCGCTGTACGGGATCCAGGTGCCGTAGGGGGTGCGGAATTCCCTGCCTTTGGTCCAGGGGACCCAATTCTGCCTGCCCCCGGAATTGACCCGCTGAGACCACTCACGGTAGTCGGCCAGCTCTTTGGAGAGGAAAGCAAGATATTCCTTATGCTTGGCCACCAACCCTTGCAAGTATTCAATATCTTTGTTTATCTTAGTTATGACGCCCTTCAGGTAGCTGTACTCTGCAGTTAGCATCTCCAACTTTTTGTTGCTGTCGATATCGCCGTCAATGGGCACAAAGCCTTTATTATCCAGCAGAGCCAGGATCTCACGGGTTAACTTGTGATATGCCGCTGAGGCCGTGGTGCGCCATTGCTCAGCAGAGGAGATGGCGGCGGTCGCCGGCAAGTCTGGTTGCGGCTGAGAGGCAGCTGTCGGCGACGCCGCCGCTGCAGGTGGCTGCACTCCGGCGGCCAATGTCGCGCCCGCCGCCGCTGCCGTGACGGCTGAGGCGGTATGCTGGTTTTTATCAGCCGCCGCGGTCGGCGGTGGGGCCGCAACGGACGAGGCTCCACCAGCTGGGCCGCCGCCGGCCGCAGTCTTGCCCGGCTGGCCAGCCGCCTTGATTTTGGTCAGCAGCGCCTGCAAGCCGGCAATTTCAGTATTCAGCCGGGACAGCTCCATCTCGCGGTGGGGGAACGACCTGCCGTGGCCGCTGAGGAAAAATTCCCGCTCCGCTTCCAGACTATTGAGCCGGGCCGCAATCTTCTGTTCCTCGGCCGATTGGCTCGGCGGCGCCACTTTCTGCACCACCGGGGCCGGAGGCTTTTTCTCCTGGGGAGTCACCACGGTCCAGGACGGTTGCCGCTTGGTGCCCGGGATGGTGGGCACTTTGGCCGGTTGGCCGGACTCAACCTTCCTGCCTCCGTAGGACTGGAAAAGGTCATCGGAGGCCACCCCGGTGCCCCGGGTGGTGGTCTGCCGGTCTGAGACGGTGGGGATATCCCGCGGCGGTTTGGTTGTCTCCCTGACTTCCCGGCTGCTGCTCCGGCTACGGTCATCCTCGGCTCCGGACCCGATGATGGTGCGGGAGGGAGGCGGCTGCGGGGTCTCAATGGTGGACCGGGTGCGGGAGGAGCTGGGGGACGGCGTTCCCAGATCCAGCGGGACCGCTGAACGGGGTCCTGGCGCTGTCTGGGGGGGGCT
>CALGOE010000108.1 GCA_937958145.1 uncultured Desulfobacca sp. | reverse complement strand
GGGGGTCGGAAAGACCTGGACAAACAGGCGCGGTTTCGGCCAAATCGACGCGAGGTCGGGGCCAAGGTCCTGGTCTGCGTAGTGTTGCAGGAGCCAACCCAAGGGACTTTGGGCCGGGCAATCCCAATCGCCGTTGGCCTTGATCTTGACCAGGCCGGAGAGATGCAGATGTTTTTTGGCTCGGGTGGCGGCCACGTAAAAGAGCCGGCGGGCCTCGCCCAAGCGGTTGGCTTGGCCCATTCTCTTGAGAACGGTATAGAGGACGCTCTGCTGTTCCTGTTGATAGGGCCGGTTCAGGCCCATGATGGCGGTGCCGGTGCCGGGAATTTCCTCCAGGAGAAAGGGGTTTTCGTTTCTGCCCGTATTCAGAGGCTGCCAATCCAGGAAAGGCACAAAGACATGATCGTATTCCAAGCCCTTGGCGGCATGAACGGTGGAAACTTCGATGGGCGCATCCTGGGCGCGAGGGTCAGGCGGCTGGTAGGATTGTTTTAGGAGGTCCTGGAGCTGGTCAATGGTTTCGGCCGGCGTGGCCGCGGCAGCCGAGGCCAGGAGATCCAGGTAGGTTTTCACATTGGCCACCCCCTGGGCGCCCTCCCAGCGGGCGATATGATCCCAGGCATCAACTGCAGTCAGCCAGTCCCAAAGGATTTCATGCAGCGGGCTGCGGCCCAACCGGGCAGCGGCGTCAGTGAGTTTTTGCTGAAATTGAGTCAGGACTGGCGGGGCTGCGCCTGACAGGACGTAGGCTGTGATCTTTTCCGACCAGAAATCGCCCGGCATCGCGGCCACTGCGGCCAGCAGCGACAAGGGTTGGGGCCCGGCAAAACCCCGCAGCAGGGCGGCCCAGGCCACATCATCATGGGGTCTCAGCAGGGCCAGGGCCACATTATGGGCGTGTTGCACGGCCCGGCTGTGCAAAAGGGGTAAACCGTCCTTAATCCTCAGATTCAAGCCGGCCTGCCGCCAGGCTTGAAGGTAGACCGGTAAATGCGTCCTGGTGAATAACAGCACTCCCACCGTTTCCCGGGGTTGGAGGGAGTCTTGCAACCGCCGGAGTTCGGCCGTCAGCCAGGCGGCCTCCTGGCTGCGGCCGCGACCTTTGTCCTGGTCGACGAAGAGGGCCAACCGGGGGGGACTGCCAGGGTCAGCCCCGGGCCGGGGGCTGGCAGCATGAAATTCCACCCCCCCTTCTTCTTGGGCGGCCATAACGGTCTGGCCGAACACCCCGTTGACCCAGTCAATCAGGGCGGCCGTGGAACGGAAATTGGTTTCCAACGTCAAGATTTCCAAGGGCGGTGCCGCCGGGCAGGGAAGCCGCCGTTCCTGTCGGGTCCGCAGAAAAAGCTCCACCCGGGCCTGTCGCCAGCCATAGATGGACTGCTTGGGATCGCCCACCACCATCAGGCTGTGGCCCTTCTCTTCAGGCCAGGCCTGCAATAGTTGACACAGGATCTCGATCTGCTGTTTACTGGTATCCTGGCATTCATCCACCAGCAGATGGCGGTAGCGGCTGTCCAGATGGGCCCCGATCTCGTGTATAACTCCCTGCCGCAGGATGAGGAGGGCTTTTTCTTCCAGGGCAGGAAAATCTACAGCCCCCCGCCGCTGGCAAAGCTCTTCGTAGATACTCAGGACCCGGTCCAAGAGGATCATCAGGTCCCGCACCGCCTCGGCCTCATCGGCCTGAATGAGGATGGTGGGCAGTTGCTGAAATTTTTGCAGCCATGGCAACAGGGACGAGGGAATGTCCTGAAAGAGCGAGGCCAAGGGATGGGTCTTAAATGCCGACGGAAATTTCGGCTGCTGGAAACTTTTATAACAGGTTCCCTTGGTGGTCAGGATATTGCGGGCGATCTGCACCCAGGCGGAGAGATCGGTCAACGTGTCGCCGGGAGGCACCTCCGGCAGGTTTGCCGCAATGCCGGCCCCGCTGGCCTGCAGATAATGGATCAGCTCCGGCCATTGCCGCCCTACGGCCGACTGGCGGAATTCTCTGGCCAAACTGCGCAGATCCGGCAGGATCATGGCCTGGAGCTGCTCGGCCAGAACCTGGGTATAGGCTTCTTGATCCCGGCTGGCGCGGGCCAAAGCGATGAATTGGGCCAGGACATCCCGTCGGGCCAGGAGGTTCTGGAGCTCCGCGGCCAACCGGGGCCAGGAGTTGTTCAGGCGCACCAGACGCCGGACCAAAGCCTGACGATCCGGGTGCTCGGGGGGCAGATCGGCCAGCCGCCGCCGCAATTGTTCCACGGCTTCTGCCTGCTGCCGGTTGGCCTCGTGTTCCTCCATGACCTTGAAATCCGGCGGCAGGCCGCTGGCATGGGGAACCAAACGCAGCAGTTGGGCGCAGAAACTATGAAACGTGGCAATCTGCAGGCGTTCCAAAAATGGTTCGCCTTGGCGGTTGACGTGGCGCAACCAGGCGGTGCGCACCAGCTCCTGGAACATCGCCGGCAGCGGCTCGGGGTTGGGCCCGGTCTCTTTGCGGAGAAATTCTTCCTGGATGCGGGTCCGCAACTCCCCGGCAGCTTTGCGGGTGAAAGTCAAGGCCAGGATTTCCTCGGGTTTGGTCCCCTGGGCCAGGATGGTCAGATAACGATGGAGCAGAACGGTGGTTTTGCCGGAACCGGCCGGGGCCTCGACATGCACACTGCGGGCCGGGTTAACGGCCTGCTCCCGTTGCGCCTGATCCTTCGGAGGCGAGGCGGTCATGAGGCTTCTTCCCCGGCCGCCGGCGGCTCATACCAACAAAGAAGGGCATAGGGGCAGTATTGGCAGGCGCTGTTCCGAGCCGGAGGTGGCGG
>CALGOE010000107.1 GCA_937958145.1 uncultured Desulfobacca sp. | reverse complement strand
CTATTTTGGCCTTAAAAGAAGCATCATACCTTTTCCGCATCATAGTTTTCTTCCCCCACCAAACTTCTCGTATTCACGTTTTCACTTAGTCCAGGTTCTAGAAGCTTAACACGCTGTCCGAAATCTGGGGGGAATTATAATGAGCCACTTAGAGACCAACAAATAATGACCTGATTAGCACTCGTCCTTACTGACTGCATCTAAAATCTTCCTAATACGAGGCCAAATCTCCTCTGGATCCGGAGCTTCAATATCTTTGGGGTATGTGAAACTTACTAAATCGTCTTTAAGAAATGAAAGGCCGTAGGCCACATTCAGGCGGCGCATCCACCTTCTTTGCGTACTTTCGTTTTGGCCATCAAAGGTTAAATCGGGGGGAATGGGTAATCCAACCACCGGAGGAGCTATTGGTTCTCGGAACAGGCTGTGAGAAAAAGGTTCTCTCACCACACACCTTTCATAAGGATGTTCGCAATGACCGCCACCACCAAAGATTACTTTGATCTCATGAATGTTATCTTGATTAATCATTTTGCCCTTGGTTTGGGCAAGAGTCTTGACGGTGCCTTTTTTCAGATCCTCTCCAACGTTATTTTTTGCCTGCAAGATCGCTTGATCTTTTGATCCTTGCTCTCTCTTCTGGCGGATTGCTTCAAGGTGGCAGGGGTCAAGCTTGCCGCTTGACTCTGCGGCAAGGAAATCAATCCTACCTGCCCCCAACGGCAACACCTGACCATAAAGGAAATTGAGCCGTTCGGTATTGTCTGATTCATGATAAAAAATAAAGGTACTCTGGTCCACCGTGCCAGCGCCGGTGTCAGAAAACAAATAAATATCTGGGCTGGCCACCCGGGAGCGGACAAAGCCCTGCACGTTGGCGCTGACTTCGGGATAAATGTAACAAGCTTCCCTGATGGCAGGGGATTGGCTCTGTTGGTTATTTTTCCGAATCCGGATCAGCTCTTCTAATTTTATAGCTGGGTATTTTTCTTTGAGTTCATCAACCAGGCTTAAAGCTTCACACACAACGTTCCCGAAAAAATCAGCAACTTCTTTCTCCTGAGCCTCGGCGACCGGCACCGCTATATTTACCGCCAAGTAATCCTCAGGGTGATCGCCGAAGCCTGGTAATCTCTTGCGGATATCCTCTTTAACCATACCCAAGGTGATGGCAAAGAGATAGACTGCGCAAGACTCGACAAGGCCCGGTAGATCAGTCTTGTTTGATTCCTGCATGGCATGTTTATAAGGCTCCAAAACAGGATCTTGATCTCGCCCCAAGGCTATGGCCACCATTGCCTGCTTTAAATGGTACAAGCCTTTTTCCGGATAATGGATGTTCTGGTCTTGCACATGTTGTAACATACTGTTGTTAAGTACCAATAGACTCGGGATGAGAAAGGGAAAGTCATAGTTATTGAAGCTTGGTGGGATATAAATCCAAGCTTTGTCCTTCGTAATGTCCCGACAGATGCACTTGGAGAAAGCGGTGCCAAAATCAAGACCTATTTGGACAATATGTGCATCTCGTCTTTGGGGAGAGGCGGATTGCCCATCTTTTTGGGAGCCTGCGAAAATCGATGCCTCCGGAGGCTTGGTTCTAAACAGGGCAAAGAATTTCCTGATAAGTATCCAGAACATATCTGTAGCCTCCCATCATATCCGGCATCAACCGGTCACGCGGAAAACCCCTGCTGCCACTGGACTCCGTGCCAAGTCTATCCGAGTTCTCTCTTTGAGTTCGGCTAAACGCTTCTCTCTATTTTTTTTGGCGGCCTCCAATCTCCCTTCTGTTGCCCGAATAACACGTGGATCTCTCCCGGCGGCGCGCAAGGTTTGGAGCCGTTGTTCATCCTGAGTAAGGCGTTTTTCAAAGAATCTCTTAACCCGTTGCACTTTAATCTGATAGGCGGTATCGTTTTCTGCTTCGAAATCTGAGACCGCAGCAGAAAAACGATTTACCATCTCTTTTTCCAGATTTTTATAGGCAGCCAAAACCGCTTCTGGATCACAGGTCACATAATCCCAATCTGCGGCGTGCTGCAGAAGATACTGCATGATCTCCTCGGCGGCATCGGGGGAGAAACTTGTGCCAGCAGAGATTGATCGCAATCCGTAAGCCAAATTCTCCCGGTTGGTTAATCCCTGCAATCTCCACCGTTCGATGGTATAGCAATAATTGCCCTGGGGTAGTTCCGGATGCTTAATATTAAGGGCTGCAACATCATAGAAGGTGTGCTGCCTTTGTTGATGCGTATGGGTTATCCAACGAATCAGGGGGGAGAGGTGGTTAACGAAATGGACTTGCCGGCGATATCTGGCTGGCAGCTGTTGGGCCACCTCGCGGCGGAAAGTAATCGTGAATTCCGATTGCCTAAAAGGACGGGCACTCAAGGACCGGTCTTCTCGGATAAAATCAAACAGCGAGGTATGTGCTGCCGCTGTCAAATTTATCCGCACACAACCTGAAACCGGGGTATTATAGTTCAGCTCACACCCCCGAAATTCACGTTGGAAAAAATCGGTTAGGTATTCCTCTAATTCCTCTGGTTTGATATATCGACCCTTTTGGCGATCGTCTTCAATCTTATTCTGGACGTAATCTGACAGAGCAATTAAAACATCCCCCGATTCCTCCAACGCTTGAATCTGAAGCAACCGATTTTCGATTACTTGTTGTGATCGTTCGATTAGTGTTAGCTCCTCTTCGGGAGTTAATTCTCTGCTGAGTAAAGCAACGGTGAGCTGTTGGACCTCCCTTCCGATGATTGCCTCCAAATCGCCCAGGCTATTGGCGTATTTTTCAAGTTTTTCGTGTAGTCGATCGTATAGTCTCTCCTCAATGGTATCCTTAACCTTGAAATGAACAATAGATAGTCTTTTTGCCTTTTGACCAACCCGGTCAATCCGACCGATGCGCTGCTCGATACGCATGGGGTTCCAAGGCAGGTCATAATTGACAATAACCCGGCAGAATTCCAGGTCAATACCTTCGCTCCCTACTTCGGAGGACAACAGCACCCGGGGGCCTTGCGGGTCACGAAACTGCGCAAGTTCTTTCCAGCGCTGTTCGCTGGGTATACCGCCATGAATTTCTGTTACCCGCACACCATCAGCCACGAGGCGGCGCCGTAAGTACCTTAGGGTAGGGCGATAGTAGGCAAAGATGACCATCTTTTCTTCCGGCAAGATTTCCAAAAGAAGCTGTTGTAGTTTTTTATACTTACTGTCATTCTCTTCGAAGTCATATTCCAGGAGTTTGTTGATGTCTGCAACCCCCAAATCTTCTTGCAAGTCATCGTTGATCAACTCATCATAGACCTCACTTCCCATGGCTTCAGCGTAAAGCTCTTCAGGATCACCATAACGCCCAGTGCGAATCTCCTGTGCTATGACCGGCAGGCAACTGGCCGAGCGAAGCTGCAAGCCAATCACCTGAAAGACATGAAAAGGCCTTTTGTCCAGAAGACACCGGCGACGCACGACATCTAAGATGGCATGATAGAGCTGCATTTCCTCAGGGGTATATTCCACAGCAAGAACCAAAGGATCGCGTAGGGGCCGATTTTCCTTAACTTGGACCCGACGGGTCCGGCTGACATAGCTCCCCAAAAGATTTAACTTTTCCGCTAGTTCTTGACATTTGGCCAGCTGGGCTTTGTCGCCCGGATCGAGCTTACCTAATTTTTCGAGAAATTTCTCAAATAAGGGTGATTTGCTAATATAGCGACTCTGCTTCATCTTGTCGACGGCTGCCGTTAGCTGGGCTAAATCTAACGGAATTCTGGCCAAGGCATTGCTGGCTTGGACCGCCGGCCGGTTTTCCAACAAGAGCTCCTCAAAAAGAGCCTGGGTTTCAAAGAAATCCGGATCAATCAGGCGGAGTAAACTATGCAGATCTGTATTGCTATTATTAACCGGTGTGGCCGAGACGCAGAGCACCGCCCCAGCGGTGGCAACCAAACTTTCTCCCAGGTGAAACGTGGCAGTGGCAGGATTGCGCATGTAGTGGGCTTCGTCAAAAATTACCATGTCGAAAGGCTCGAATCCTAAATTCCAATGGCGAATAGTGCGCAGGAGAGCGGTCTTCGGCGAACCCGAGGGATCCACCTCTGGAGGTTCATCCAATAAAGCCAATTCCGTTTTTGGAGGACGTAAACCCGGATAGGTGGCGATAAGAACGAAAGGATGGCCCGGCCCCTCCTTCTGCAGTAGAGCAATTTCGTGGTTTAACTCGGCAAAGTTAACAATCCGAGCCTCCCAGAGAAATTTATACCTGAGTTCCTCGCGCCATTTTTCAGCCAGGGTCTTGGGACAAACGACCAGTAGCCGCTCGGCTTGGCGCCTTGCTTGGAGCTCAAGCCAAATCAGAGCAGACTCGATGGTTTTTCCTAACCCTACTTCGTCAGCGATGATCAGCCGTTCGGTAGGAGAATTAATGAATTTCAACACCGGCTTGAATTGGTAGGGATAAAAATCAATCTGGGCCGCCTCCATGGAATAGACCACATCATGCAGCGTGCCTTTGAGTTTTTCAAAAGTAAGTAAACGCCGCAGATCTCGAATCTTGCCAAAACGACTCTGCCGCAGCCGATCCTCGATAGTCTCCACTTGATTCTGCATTTTCTCCAGACAGGATAAAGGACGATAACTGGTCCCTCCACCTGGATAAGACAACTGCACCATGATATGTGAGCCGGCCATGATCCACCTGCCGGTATACTGCCCGGGCTGGGCCGGATTATGCCGGTCAATCACCCAATCGCCGGGGGAAAAAGGGATATTCGGATTTGGATCTTCATTCATGCGTCGGCTCCATCATCATTACTAAGCCGTTCCCTGACAGCGAACGGCAGGGTATCTTTGTCAACTTTTTTTCAGCATCACCAATTCCTCATCCAGGCCATGAGGCACAATATCCAGGCCGTTTGGTGTGGCCAGGAGATATGGCAGGGGGAGAGGTTTGAGCATAAAGGGAAACAGGCTGGGGCTCTGGAGGAGGTCTCGCAACGGCGCCGCGCCATTAGCCCGGGCGTGTAAAGAAGCCTCCAGCAACCAAACCATGACCCAAGGATCCTCCACTGGATGCACCTGACCGGCTTGGTAAATACCTTTAGTAGCGGTCTTGGCCACTACCCCCCAAGCCACGAAGGATTGCAGCACCCGCCGGGCGGCGCGAGCGACGGTTTCTCGCTCCCCATACTGTTCCCGCAGGCGGCGCTGCAACTGGGCTACCGTCACCGTACCCTGGAGTCGAAGGAGGCGACCGACCTGGGTGGCCACCGCGGCCCAGAAAGGATAGGTGGCACTGACCATACCCCAATGAATACTGATATGATCCGTGGGGGGCAGGTTGTTAAGGAGTTCTAACCCCCGCTGTTGCAGCCCGGCCAGGGGCTTGGTCTCCTGGCCCCAGACCCGCAGCAGAATCGTGATGATTTTCTCGCGGTTGCCACGTTTAGCCTCTCCACCCACGGACACCTCATGCCGTAGTATCTCCTGGAGAGCATCACGCAAGGCTTCTTTTCTCTGCCCGGCCAAGACGAGGTTGGCCGTCTCTGCCAGCCATTCCAGGCGGAGCCGCTGGCTGCAGCCGATCTGGGAAAACCGGTTGGTCATGGTTGTTTCCCGCTGATCTGGACGAACGGCACGATGACTTCATCCAGAGTCGGACCGCCATGGGCGATGATGGTCTCTCCTAAATGAACGAAGGCCAAGCGATTGGGCGCCAACAGTGGCAGGTAATCCTCCGGCAGGCCGAAGGGCGGCCAAGGATAGGCTTCGGGAAACTGCTCCTGCACCCGCTGGCGCAAACGTTCCTCAGGAAAGACTCGGACCCTTTCACCCCTGAGGTCGGCCACCGCTCCTTCATTGGGGCGTCCGCAACCCTGGGCTTCCAGGTTGCCGTGATCCGAGGTCAGGTAGAGGCTGAAACCGTGGGCCAATAAGAGATCAATGAGGTTTGCCAAATCGCCTTGTTGCGCCCACTGCCGCACTTGGTTGAGCATACCGGCCGCTCCCAGGGCCATGCCGTGCATGATCTCGTCAACCTTGTTCAGCACCAGGCCCGCCACCCGCACCTGGGGCCGGCCGAGCTGTTCGGCCAAGTCCGCCCAGGTGCCATCTCCTGCCTTGCGGCGATAGATTATCTGCTCTTTGGTCAAGCCCTGGTCCAACCAGAAGCGCTGCCACAGCTCTGGTTCCCGGTCGGTGGTCCAAATGCTCTGGGGGAAATAAAAAGGTGGTCGGCCCGCCCATAACGCCTGCCGGGATACCGCCGTAAGGGTGGGTAGCCAGGCAAAGACCGCCTGCTCCCGCAGCCAGAGATGGGGCCGTTGCGAGGAGAGCTCCTGCCGCACCGCCAACCACTGCTCCCAGGCCAAGCCATCCACCACCAGCAGGGCTATCTTCTCGTGGTGCCCCGCTTCCCATTGGCGCGCCAGATAACGGGGGACATGATGGAGCATGACCGGCGGCAGCGGCGGCAGGGTAATGAGACCAGTGTAGCGCTGCAACAACCAGGAGAGAAAAGCGGCGTCAACCTTGGTCTGCAATCCACTAAGCCTGGATAGCAGTTCCCCTTCTAAGGCTGCCGGGGCCGTGTGAACCAGGAGCCAGAGCTCCGCCCACCGGCGGGCAACGTGCAGCCATTCCCGGTAACCGGCCTCCTCCCCAGGGATCGTGCCCTGCAGCCGCTCAGCCAGATCGCTTAACCGGCGATAATGCTCTGCCACCGGGTCGAAACGCATCCCACATTGCAACCAAGCCGGCGCCGCCGGGACAGACTGCGGCTGGTCAACGGGCTGCAACAAGCCTTCGAGGAAAAAGGTATCCAGATACACCCTGACATCAGGGTGGTCAAAGGGCAGGTCTGCGGGGCCGGGAAGTGCAAACGTCTCGGCCTTCTCTTCCTGGACCGCGGGAACTACCCGGTTCAAGAAGCGATCCACAAACCGCGGCCAACGTTCCTGCAGAAACCGGAGAAAAGCCTCTCGATCGGCGATAAGGATTTCCAAAGGCCAGGCGGTAAAGGCAGGGTTCTGGCGCAGGAGTTGGATAAAACGATCCTGCAGGAGGTCCGGCAGGCTCACTCCTCGATAATGCCACTGCAGCAAAGTTCGCAGGAGATCGGCCGGCGTCGTCAGGCCTTCGGGCGCGACACCGTAAACGTAGCGCAGGATAAAATCCTTGCTGGCATTCTCACCCAAGGGACCAGGGGCATACTTGTGCTGGGCTTCGTAAAGGGCATCAAAGGTGCTACGGTCCAGAGCCGCCAGCACCGGATAGCTGAAGGACGGAAAGAGTTCCCCCAGGTTAAACTGCAGCTGCCGGCCAATCTGGAGGAGATCATAGGGCAACGTGGCCAGATCAGCGCGGCCGGCATGCAAGACGACGACCAGATCGGTGGCCTCGCCCTGATCCCAGCGGCTGCGGAAGCGGGATTCATACGCATAGCGGAAGGCAATATGGTCCTCAAAGGGGATCAGTTCAAAGCCTCGGGCCCGGATCCCGGCCAGAATCCCCTCTTCCAGCAGCAGCCCATCCGGATCGGCCACCAGTGTGAGTCGGGAAATCAGCGGGGTGAACTCTTGGAGTATATGGTCGCGCCAGTTGCGCATGGAATTATCTCTCACAATCAATAAGCCATCGCACTAGCACCAGTAAAATCGTATCAGGCTGCTAATCAGCGGGGACGGGCAGCAAAAATAGTCAATAAAAGTTCTGATTCATCAATCAGTCTATAAAGGGGAGTTTTCCCGGAAAGGCTGAGGCTCTCGGACAGGATTATCGGCACGCCATCCCCCCTCTTTTCCATATAATAAGCCCGCACCGTTCCTGTAATCTCCTCTGGGATGGGAGTTTTGGCCAGTAAGCTGGTGATGAGCTCATTGCGCGTCGATTGGCGCAAAGCAATATTTTCGATGGTTACCGTATTCGGCAAGGCGCCAGGGGAATAGATTTCCAGACGATCATCAAACATAAAGAATCTGATCTTTGAACCGAAAATCGAGTAATCGCGATGGGCCACGGCATTGACGATGGCTTCAAAGACGGCCCGATCACTGAATTGGGGTATGTCAACCCGGTATGGTTCTTTGCGGGCCGTCACCGTCTGATTTCTCTGAAAGAATAGCATGGCCTGATTGATTTGTTGATCCAGCGGGCCCCGGATCCTTTGCGCATCAATCTGATAGTTGGTATCCTGCTGCGTTCCACGATAGCGCACTGCCTCAATGAAGGCATGGGGCAGGAATCTATCCGGCCAGGTGGAACATAGCAATATCCCAGCAACGGTAGCTCGCAGCGTCCCATTATCTTCTCGGCATAAAAGCCCTCTTTTCAATAAAACGACCTCACGCGGCTCATCCGACAGGGTGACATACCTTTGCCAAAGAGGTTCTACTAAATCACCGAGGTTAGTATTCGGCACCGGCTGCTCTTCAAAGCGGATGATTCTGGCTTGGCTGCGCTGCTGAAACAGACGTGCCAGATATTCAGGCGGCATTTTGCGTTTGGAGCTGCCCTGACGATAAAAATAGCCGCCGGGGCTTTCATGGACAAACAGACTCTTCGGAATTTCAATCTTTAAGATCGGCTGTGGTGTACCCAACGCATCGGGTAGCTCGAGGCGTAAGGAACGGAAGAGGACAGGCGGATTGATATTTTCATTGCATACTTCGTAAATATAGCGCTCGACAAGATCTAATTTATCCAGCGGGATGCCTTGGATCTCCTTGGTCTTGTCTTCGATGCCCAAGAGCAGCACGCCGTCGTGGGTATTGGCCATGGCTGCTATTTCATCGGCAAGATCAGGGCGCTTCGGCTCTGCTACTTTATCGCCGCGAAAGCGTACCGTTTTGAATTCAATCGTTGTATCTTCGCCTAAGCGGATTTTTCTTAAGAGTTCTTCTGGATTATCAAACACGGGCGTCCTCCAAGGCGATCCGTTTGTACCGTTCTTTAAAGGCCTCGGCGCCTCCTTCCATTACTGCGCAGATTGTCTCCCTGACCTGCTTTTCCTGTAAGCTGCCGGCGCATTCTTTGTTTGTCTGACCGTTGGCCACCTTCAGGCCAAGGACGAATTCCGCATCCCCATTCACCACGATATTGGCATTGTGGGTCACCACGATGATCTGGCGCTGCAACTTCTGCTCTCGCAGCTGTTTGACAATCAATCCATATATGAGGTGATTGTCTAAGTCATCCTCGGGTTGATCTAAAATCAGTGGTTCTTTTCCATAGGAAAGGAAAAAAGCCAAGAGGGCTGCGGTTTTTTGGCCAGGAGACCCCTGCTCGATGGCCTGAAAATTCTGGCTATTGCCTTGAGGGCTGTACCTGACTGCCAGGGAATCCTCTGGGAACCAGAGATCGAGGCGATCAAAGGTCTCCGGAGGCAGTTTTTGCAGGTAAGCTACAAAGCGTTTATCCCGCAGCGCAGCTTCATTATCTTTACCTGCAGCGATGCCGCGTACGGTTTCTTTGAGTTTGGCCAACCTTGCTTCAACAGTGTCAGCATCAGCCTTTTCTTTATATAACTCCCCAAGCCAGCCTTCACCGGTCTCGGGATTCCCGATATCTTTTTCAAAACCCCCTTCTTGCCTTTGCAGAAGTTGGCGAAATTCCCCTTCTGTCGAATGTTTGTCTCCATACGGCATGACGTCAATCTGCACATAAGGATTGTTCTGCAAGACGCTTTCAAGAAAGTCCCGGCGTTTTTTGGTAATTTCTCGTCTCAGGGCCAGCAACCGCTCCCGGCTTTTCTTGGCCTCTCCCTGCAGGCGGGTGACTTCTTGGCGGCGGCTCTCCAATTCCCTGATTTTCTGCTCCAGCACCTGCCGGCGCTGCACCAGCTCGCCGTATACTGCAGGATCGCTGACCCCCTCTGCGGCCAACTTCTGCTGCAGCGCCTCATAGTCAGCCAGAGCCTGCTCCCGCGCCTGCTGCCAGGCCGACTGCCGTTGCCAAGCGGACCAAGCTGCGGCAAGGCGGTCCAGTTCCTTGGCCTGCTCCAGCAGTCGGTCCAGCAAGGCCTGCAACTGTTGCTGCATCTCGTGGATCTTGGCCAGCAGCTCCTGGTCCGCTGGCTGTTCTGGAATAAACAGGCTGCTCTCCGGTGGATCGGGTAGCGCTTCCGTAACAAATTGCCGCAGCCGCTCTCCCAGATTACACCAGCCTTCTTCCCACAGGCCGATTTCCTGTTCCTGCCGCTTATATCTTCGGTACGTTTTCAAGACATCAGCAGAGTGGCTTTTCTCATATATGCCCAGTTTATGTTTGATGTCCTCCAATTCGCCTCGCAGGCGGGCCTCATCAGCGAAGCCGGCCTCCAATTCCCTTATTTTTGCGCATAAAGTCAGGTATTGCTGTTCTTCCCGGCGCCAATCTTCCTGCCACGTTCGCCAGACTGCCCCGAGGGCTTCATCAATCATTTGGAGGAGAGCAGCAGGATTCTTCGCTAAGTGGAAGATCTGTTTCTGGCTGTACATGCGCACCGGGAAACGTTGCTGGACCTCGCCCACCGCTTCCTGCCACACACCGTTCACTTCCTCCTCGATGACGGGCGGCGTGCCAGAAGGGTTCCAGTTGAGGCGAAAACGGGCATCTGCCTTGCGATAGATTACTCTCAGCTTTGTATTTGCGGTCAACAAGCCGCCATCCCCCCGGGCCGCGCTTACCTCCCGATATTTTTTAAACTCTTCGGCATAATCTGGCGGCAACTCCCCCCACCGTCGCAGGGTCAGGCGCAGGAATTCAATCAGGGTTGACTTGCCCGTACCCCGGCCGCCGATGATGGCGTTCAACCAAGGATTAAAGGTAACAGTAAACGGGTCCTTGCGGCCGAGATAATAGGCCTCAGAGACCTCCAAGGATTCAATGATATTTTCGGCATGGGCGTTGGGGTCCTGGGTCCCTTGGTCGGAGCGCCGGATGGACAGGGGAGAGCCGTCCAGGAGCGCCAACTTTAGACCCTCAAGGCTGGGCTGACCCATTTTCACCCAGGTGAAATGGGAACCGGGAAACCGTTGCCCGGCCTGGCCGGCAGGGTGGTGAGAGTCAGAGCCGAGGATTTCGCTCCAATTTTTTTTTGCATCTAAATAGAGCTGCGGCTTACTGGCCTGCACATCGCAGACTTCTATGGCAAGAATATGGGGGCAATCTAAGCAATGCTGCAAGGTAGTGCCGGTTACCTCCTGAAAAAGCCCCTTCCCTTGATCCACATGGGCCGGGATGGCAATGCCGTCCGCCTTAATGATTTCCTCAATAACCTGGTTGAACGGCAATTCGGTAACGCCGTCACTGTCGCCTGGCGTGCCTTTATACCGAATGGCACCCCGAAAGACATCCAGATCTGCTTTCGTTTTTTGGGGCCCAAAAATGGCCAGGACATGGATACTGTCGTGGACGGAAATCTCCATTCCCGGAAAAAGATACAGGGGGCGATAGTCCGGATGCTTCTGGTTCTCAAGGCTGTGGAGCTCTCTTTTGAGATCATCAACCCAATCGCCGGTGTTGTGGTCGGTAACTGCCACGCAGTCAATGCCGGCCCGCATATAGTTGAGCAGCCACTCCCGAGGGGTCAGGCTCCGGGCAGATGCTTGGTTGTTACCAGCGCCATAATCTGCCGAAGCCGGGGTATGGGCATGGAAATCAAACTTCCACCAGCGGGCTCCACTCCATTGCCAATGGGTCATACCTCACCTCCGGTTCTGGTGACCGCTTGGTCATACCACATGAGCAGTTTGGGGTCTTCCTGGAGGATGGCTTCGGGGATTTTGGCGGCCACGGCTATGATGGTGGCGTAGTCCCGCTCCTGCCAGGCCTTTTTGAAGCCGGCCCGGACCGCCTCCAGGCGGAAGACCTTGAGTTTGCGCTGCTTGCTCTCCCGGTATTCCTGGAATTCCTTGAGGAGGCGCCGCTCCCGCAGCTTCTCCAGATCCGCGGCCTTATTGGGGTCTGGGACATACCAGCGGTCCTTGGCCTTGGCCCGCAGCGCCGGGTCATCTTTGGCCAGGACCCGCAACTCTTTGTAATTGGTGGAAAGATAGCTGTGGATCTGGCTGGGGACCTGGCCCAAGCCGTCGTAGCGGAGGAAATTGTCCTCCAGGAGTTGGGAGAGCTCCAAGGGTTTTTCATGCTTCTGCCAGCCGGCGATTTCCCGCAGGAATTGCGGGTGCAGGTCCTGGAAGGTCTGGGGTTTGGTGAGAAGCTGCTGCCGCAGCCATTGGATGGCCGAGGCCTCATCGGTGACGAACAGCTCCAGCTGTTTAATCTCCTTGACGGTCAGGCGCTTCTTGTCGTATTCCGCCACCTGCTCGGGGAGGAAATACATGCCGTCCCGCTCCGGGAAGCGCTGGGCCAGCCCCTGGTAAAACTCCGCCGCAGACAAGGGCACGGTGACACCCCGCTGCACATGAAAGGCCACCATGCGGTCAAAAAGAAGGTAATTCTGGCGCTCGGCGACAATTTCCATGGTCGGGCCAGCCGTAGGGCCAGCTTCCAGCTGGCCCATGTCCTTGGAAGCGGGCCTGCTGGAAGCACTGGGCCTGCTGGAAGCAGGCCCTACAACGAAGACCGGCAGCTGCTTCAGGTGCGAGCGCACAAAATCCCAGGCGCCCTCTTCGGTGCCGGCGCTGAGCTTGAACCGCTCCTCCAGGCCGCCGTTGGGTTTGTAAGCAGAGATGATCAGATCCTGCTTGACCGCCGCCGCCGAGGTGTATTGCTTAAAGGAACCCTGTTGCTTATCCAAGGTGCGCACATCAGCGATGACGAAGCCGGCAACCTGCAGGGCCTCCTGGATGGCATTCCACACACTATTTTTGGAGTTGTGGAACTCCACCGTCAGCCACCGGCCGGGCTTGAGCACCCGATAGTACTCCCGGAAGCATTCGGTCATGAGCCGCTGATATTCCGCCAGGCCTTTCCCTTGCACCTTGTTCTCAATGGCCTCGGGCTTGTTGTTGGTAAAGACCTTGAGCCAGGCCTCCCACAGGAAGTTCAGCTCCGAATACATCAGATTGCCGCCAAAGGGCGGGTCAGTGAAGATGTAATTTACAGAGGCTTCTAACCCTGAAAATGAATTAGAAGAGATAGTGTTTACCATCCAAGTGGGTAGTCTGCTGCCCCTTTCTCCCAAGAACCTTATTAATTGCTTGATTTTATGTTTGTAAACATCGAACATATTGCCTTCTGTGGGGAGAGAAGGCACATACAACGTACCTGACAAAGGCCTATCGCCGCCGAACGGGTTGTATCTCCTCATTCTGGTGGCGTGCCAAGCGGTATTCAGGAACCCGAAAAGAAAGAGCGGGAAATTACTTGTGGATACCTGCCGGTGCAGCGCCGCCATAACCCACAAATTCCGCTTCGTATAAAAATGGTGCACGTGGGTGATGCCATGGGAAACCTTGGGCTGTTCAGTGTTGTAGCCCTCCGGCAACCGGTCCGTGGGAAACCAGTAGGGTATATCCAGCTCCGCAATTTTCTCCAGCAGGGCCAAGTCAAAGGCATCAGGGGTTTTTTCATACCGCCCGTAGGGCCTGCTTCCAGCAGGCCCATTGTCGCCAGCTCCACCTTCATCATCGGGCCTGCAAGATGCAGGCCCTACAGATGCAGGCCCTACGGTATAATTAATCAACACCGGGACCTGTTTGGCTTGGCGGATGGTCTGGTTCAGGGCGCGGTCAAAGGTGTTGATCCAGGCCCGGGTCATATTGCGCTTGTTGAGGCGGGCGCCGCAATGGGGGCAGGGGAATTCACTATAGACCTTCCCGGCGGCTTTGTCCACCGCCGCCTCCCAGAAGACTACCTCTTTGGTGCAATGGGGGCAGATGAAGACATCTGACCAGACCGTATAATTGATGCGGCCCAGGGGAGCGGGTTGCCAGCCGGCTTCGGTGATCACCGGCGCGGTATACCACCAGGGGTAGGCCTCTGGGGTGGCGGCCAAGCCGGCCTCTACCGGATTGTAGGCGATGTACTGCAAGGTAAAGCCGAGTTCCCGTTCGTCCCGGATGACCCGGTCGTAGGTCTCGGTCTGCCAGACCGGCTGACCTGTGGTGCCTTCTTGTTTATTGATTTCATTGGCTGTATAGCTTTTGATGCTGTGGAGCAGGTCTGCCAGGTCCCAATATATGCCAGGGGACTTTTCTAAAGGTTGAATAATCGCGTGGACATGGTCGGGCATGACCACGTGGGCGACCAGTTGATACCGTTGGCCCTGCCAGAACTGGAGGGCGGCCTGGACCATATCTTGGGAGGCGGGCGACAACGGTCGCCGCTCTTTGGTATTAAAGGTCAAGAAATAGAAAGCCCCGGGTACCTGATAATGAGGCAAATGGTCCCGTCGGAAGGTGGGCTCGGTAATCCCCGTAGGGCCAGCATCTTGCTGGCCCGAGCTGGGCCTGCTGGAAGCATTCGGCCTGCTGGAAGCATTCGGCCTGCTGGAAAAGGCGGGCCTGCTGGAAGCAGGCCCTACTACGGCAGGCCCTACAG
>CALGOE010000106.1 GCA_937958145.1 uncultured Desulfobacca sp. | reverse complement strand
GTAAGGCCGAAACGGTCTCCTGCCCCCGGACCTCCACCATGGTCTCCAGCACCGGCGCCGCCTCCCGGACCAACGGCAGTTGCCGCACCGTGGGGAAAAGCCTCTCGTCTAAAGAGGCGCCGGGGCTTTGCAGCCGCAATTGCGTTCTGCCGGCCACGGCCGCCACCCCCGCCTGGAAACTCTGCAAGGCGCTGTGTGAGGCCAGGGCAATACTCAAATACACGGCCGTGCCCAGGGCAATGCTGAGAATACCCAAAAGACTCCGGCCCGGGTGCTCTTTCAGGTGTCGAAACGGCAGGCGCAGCATCCACAGCTTCATGGGCTCAGCCGTCCATCCTGCATTTTAATAATACGGTTGGCATATTGGGCCGCCTCCAGAGCATGCGTGACCATGATCACAGTGAGCTGCTCCTGGGCCTGCAACTCAGCAAATAATTGCAGCACCTGGGAGGCATTCACCGAATCCAGATTGCCGGTGGGCTCATCCGCCAGCAACAGGGCCGGGCCGTTGATAAGGGCCCGGGCTATCGCCGCCCGCTGCATCTCGCCGCCCGAAACCTGGTGGGGCTTATGATCCCGTCGGTGCCAAAGATTGACCCGCTCCAGCCAGGCCTCGGCCAGCCGCAGGGCTTCCTGGGAGGGAGTCCCCCGCAAAATCTGGGGCAGGGCCACATTCTCGGCCATGGTCAACAAGGGCATCAGATTAAAGCTCTGGAAAACAATGCCCACCTCATCCCGTCGATAGCGGGTCAGTTGTTCTTCCTGAAACCGGCTCAGATCCCGCCCCCGAAACCTGATACTCCCGGCCGAGATACCCTCCAGGCCACCGATGACATGCAGCAAGGTACTCTTGCCGCAGCCGCTTTTGCCCGTGACAGCGAGAAATTCGCCGTCATCGATGTCCAAGTCAACCTCGCACAGGGCTTTGACTTCCTCGCTGCCCTGATGGTACGTTTTCGTTACCCCCCGCAGGGAAATAAGCGGCGCCGGCGCTTGCCGTCGCGGCTCGGATCGGCCCGATGCACTCAAATTCACACCCATCCTCTTGTATTTCTTTTTTCAGATTTTGCAGAATACCTGTTTCACATTGTTTTATAATAAGCCGCTGCCCCTCTCTTGGCCAGAGTAGCCCCAGAATTTCCCTTGACTGCGGCGCCAAACCAACCGTCAGCCCACTGAGAAACAAGGCGCGTTGGTTCAGTGGCTGAGGCAGAATTTAACTAGTTCTCATCCGGAAAGTCCTTAAAGCCCTCGCCCCGCTTGCGGGGAGAGGGTTTGGGTGAGGGGTATTAAATTAATATTATCAACACGATAAATCTATCTCGAGTTCATGCTCGAGGCATAATGAAAAACGTCGGGGGAGTTTCCGGATGAACACTCACTACTTTCCCCCCATCAACATCCTCTCTGAGCCACCCCCGACCCCTTCCCGTCCCGGCGGTTTTTGTGGTAAAGTAAGAGCCATGGCGGGGCCGGCCTTTCAGGTCGGGGCCACCCTGCCGTGCGGTTCCTCAGACCACCGGGCCACAACCGGCCGGGACCGCCTTGTCGCCACCTTCGCCGAGGTTTGACCATCCATGCGCACCCTTTTAAGCATCGCCGGCTCCGACCCCAGCGCCGGGGCGGGAAGCCAACAGGACTTGAAAGTTGCCACCCTTACAGGCGTGTACGGACTGACGGTCATCACCGCCATCACCGCCCAAAACTCCCAGGGCGTCCAACGCTGGGAGCCGCTGGCCCCTGATCTCGTTGCGGCCCAGTTGACCTCAATCCTCAGCGATATCCGGGTGGATGCGGTGAAGATCGGCATGCTGGCCACCGCTGCCATCGTCCGGACCGTGGCCGCCGCCCTGCGCCAGGTGGCGGCGCCCATCGTCCTCGACCCGGTCCTGGCGGCCAGCGACGGCGCCATCCTTCTGGAAGAGGCCGGAATTCAGGTGCTCAAGGAAGAGTTGCTGCCGTTGACCACCGTCCTGACCCCTAACCTGGCGGAAGCCGGCCTCTTGCTGCAACGCCAGATTACCGATGTGCCCGGCATGGCGGCCGCAGCCCAGGACCTCCTCCGGTTGGGCCCCCAGGCCGTCCTCATCAAAGGCGGGCACCTGGCCGGACCGCCGGTGGATGTTCTGGCCGATGGCCACAACCTCTACCATCTCCCCGGGGAGCGCCTGCCAGCCCCGCATACCCACGGCACCGGCTGTGCTCTGGCTGCAGCCCTGGCCGCGCATCTGGCCCAGGGCCGGTCCCTCCCCGAAGCCGTCAACCAAGCCCGGACGCTGGTGGCCGAAGCCATCCGCTGGGGCCTGCCCCTGGGTTCCGGCCGGGGACCGGTTCATACCGCCGCCGCCTTTCTCCGGGAGCAGGAGCGCTGGGCGGTCCTCCAAGCTCTGGCCGCCGCCGCTGCGCGCCTCCAAGCGAACGACATCACCGACCTCATCCCCGAGGTCCAAAGCAATCTGGGCTATGCCACCATCTATCCCCGCGGCCCTGAAGATGTGGCCGCCTTCCCCGGCCGTCTCCTCCGCACCCCCCAGGGCTTGCTCATCCCCCGGGAACCGGCCTTCGGCGCCTCCCGTCATATCGCCGCCATCATCCTGACGGCCAACCGGCTCCACCCCCAGATCCGGGCGGCCATGAATATCCGCTTTTTTGAGAAAGTAGAGGTATTGGCGCCTTTATTGCACCTACAGGTGGCCCATTTCGATCGTTCCCAGGAACCACCCGAGGTCAAAGCCCGGGAGGGAAGCACCCTGGCCTGGGGGGTAGCATCAGTTCTGGACCCCGGCGAACCGCCGCCAGACCTGATCTACGACCGGGGTGAGTGGGGCAAAGAAGCCATGATCCGCGTCCTGGGGAACAACCCCATGGACGTGGTCACCAAAGTCCTGGCCCTGCAGCAAGCCCTGCAGGCCCAGGATGCGAGGTAACGATTATGCAGGTCCTGGTTACCGGCGGCACCGGCTTCGTGGGACGGCAGGTGGTCCACGCCTTATTGGCCCACGGCCACCGGGTGCGTTGTTTAGTCCGGCCCGGGGCCGAGCAGAAATTGCCCAGCGCGGCTGATCTCACCTTTGCCTGCGGCGATGTCACCCAACCCCACACCCTGCCCCCGGCGCTCGCCCGCTGCACCGCAGTGGTGCATCTGGTGGGGATTATCCGGGAATTTCCCGCCCGGGGCATCACCTTCGACCGACTGCATTACCAGGCCACCGCCAACATCGTGGCCGCCGCCCGCCAGGCCGGCATCAACCGGTATCTGCACATGAGCGCCCTGGAGGCCCAGCCGGCGCCCGTGGCGGCCTACCATCAGACCAAGCTCCGGGCCGAGGAATTGGTCAAAACCTCGGGCCTGGCCTACACTATCCTGCGGCCCTCCATTATCTATGGACCCGAAGACGGCTTCATCAACCTCCTCAAACGGCAGATGGAAACCCTGGGGGTGGTGCCCATCATCGGCCATGGCCGTTATCAGCTCCAGCCCATTCCCGTCTGGCAGGTGGCTCAGGCCTTTGCCCTGGCCCTGGAGAAACCGACGACGGTCAACCGCAGCTACGATGTGGGCGGACCGGAACCTGTCTCCATGAACGACCTCGTTGCCACCTTAGCCCAGGTGTTGGGCCGCAAAATCTTGAAAGTCCACCTGCCCGTCTGGCCCCTGCGCCTCATGGCCCACATGCTCCAGAAGTATGCCTGGTTCCCGGTCACCGCCGACCAGATAACCATGCTCCTGGCCGGGAATACCTGCGATCCCCGACCTTTTTATGAGGACTTCGGCCTCACCCCCATCCCCTTGTCAGAAGGTTTGGCTTCCTACCTGCGACCTCAACCCTGACTCCCCCTCAACCCCGGGCAAAGACATCGGCCCGCAGATCCAGGCACTCTCCGGCCTGGAAGAGGTGGTAGCCCAGCGCCGCCACCATGGCCGCATTGTCGGTACACAATTTCAGGGGCGGCAGGAATACCTCTATCCCTGCCGCCTCGGCCTGCCGGAGCAACTCCTGGCGCAGTCGCCGGTTGGCTGCCACCCCACCGGCCACCACCAGCCGGGGGCAGGCATGCCGCTGCGTGGCCAAAATAGCCCGGCTGACCAGGGAATCCACCACCGCAGCCTGAAAACTCGCCGCCACATCCGCAACCTTCTGGGGCGAAGAGAGAATTTCCGGGTGCTGGCGCAACAAGACCGCCACCGCCGTCTTGAGGCCGCTATAGCTAAAGGTCAACGGCTCCCCGGCGATACGAGGCCGGGGCAGGGCAAAGGCCTGAGGATCGCCGGCCCCGGCCACCCTCTCAATGGCAATGCCGCCCGGATAGCCCAACTGCAGCAGTTTGGCAACCTTATCAAACGCCTCCCCGGCCGCGTCATCCCGGCTCCGGCCCAGCAGGGTCAAATGCTGAAATCCCTCCACCAGGTAAAGATTGGTATGCCCCCCTGAAACCACCAAGGCAATAAAAGGGAACGACGGCGGCATCTCCGTCAGAAAGGGCGCAGCCAGATGGGCGTGCAGGTGATGGACGCCCACCAGCGGGATCTTTAAAGCATAGGCCAGGGATTTGGCCACGGCAAAACCGATGACCAGAGCGCCGATCAGGCCCGGCCCCTGGGTGACGGCAATGGCCGACAGATCGCCCAAGCCCAGACCGGCCTGGTCAAGAGCCGCCCGGATCACCGGCAGGATGTTTTCCTGATGGCGCCGGGCCGCCAATTCCGGCACAACGCCGCCATAGTGGCCATGCAGATCAAACTGCGTCGCCACCACCTCCGCCAGCACCCGGCGGCCGTCCGCCACCACCGCAGCCGCTGTTTCATCACAGGATGTTTCTATTCCTAAAAAAATCATGGACCATGCCCCGTTGGCATCCGATTCAAAACTCCCCCCTTAGCAATGATCAACGCCGCGTTTCACTCGGTTCCACATAAGGCAAAATTTTCTCCAAAAACCCCCACGACGGCAATTCCCGTCCGATGATCTGACCTAAAAACGGCCGCAGCACCGCCAGGGTCTCTTGCCTGGCCAAGTCCGGAAAACGCAGCCGGGCCAGGTGCGCCAAAGGAAGGCGGTGCGCTGCCTGCAGCAGTTTCCGGGAACCCCGGTGCAGAGGGTAGAGGCGCTCCCCCGTTACCCGGCCAACACAGCCCTGGCAGACAACGTTCCCCTGCGCCGGACTGAACCAGACCAGGCTGCCATCCGCCTCACCGCACAGGCGACAATGCTCCCACTGGGGGCCGAACCCCGTCTCGGCCACCACCCGGATCAGGTGGCTCAAAAAGAGCGACCATGGGGGTTGACCGGCGGCCAGGTGGCCCAGACCGTTCTTCAAGGTCGCAAAAACTGCCGCCACCGTATCCATGGTGCCCACCAACTCGCCGGTAACCTCCGTCAGCACCGCCGCCGCCGCCAACGGCAAAAGAGAACGCCGCAAGCCCCGAAAGGCCTCCACCAGGACCCCGCTCTCCAGTCGGGCCAGCTCCTGATGGGGTTTTTCGGTATAGATAAATTCTACCAGCGACAACGGCTCCAAACAATTCATGAAGCGCCGCTTGCTCTTCCGGGCATGTTTGGCCAACGCCGCCAGGCGCCCGGCCTCGGGGGTCAGGAAAGTCACCAGACAGTCGGCTTCCCCCAGGTCGCGGCCGTGCAGCACTATGGCCTGGGTTTTTTTCTGGGGCACCAGATCACCCCAGACCGAGCCGCACGCTGATACGGGGCAGGTACTTTAGTCCAGTTGCGGGGAGGGACATGGCATTGCCGGGGGCGCAGCCTTCACGATGCTGCCCAAGGCGTGGTCGCGTCGCAGATACACATCATAATAATCAATGGTGGCGATCTTCCGATAGTATTTTTCCACTTCGGACCGGGGATAATTCTGGCGGAAGACACTTTTGCCGAAACTGCCCAGGATCAAAAGATCAGCCCCGATGCACTTGAAGTCATAGGAACATTGCGCCGGATCCAAAAGAACAATATTGTCCGCGGTTGATTCCACAAAATAATATTCCGGCATGAGGTGGAACCGGTGGACATCGTCCAGGAAAGGCAATTCATACTCCGGCGTCTCTATGAGCACCCCCTCAGGGATGTGTTGACGCAAATATTCCACTAATTTATAAGGACTGTCAGTGCTGCGCGCTAGTATCGGCTGCAAAGAATAGAGCCCCGTGAGGGGGAAGAGCATTGCCACCGGCAGCAGTATTCCCCAAGCCTGCTGCCAGCGTTGGCGCCGGCCCACAGACGCCCTGTGGCAGGCCGCGTCCAACAGGGCCACCAAAAGATAGCCGGCCCAAGGACTGGCCAACAGCAGGGCCGGCAGGGCAAAACGGTGCCAATAAACCGCCATCAGATAGAACAGGCTCCAGGCGATAAAATTAGCCAGCCAGTAGCCCCAGGCCAGGGAAGCACCCTGGCGCCGCCGATAGAGCCAAAAACCCAGGATGCCGCCAAGAAAGAGGGGATGGCTGGCCAGGTAGGCGAGGCTTTCGGGATAGAGCCGACCAATGGTCAGAGGCGTGAAAAATTCGTGACACAGAAGTTTTTTCTGGAAATAAAAGTGGGCCAAAGCCGGCCCCAGGCCGCCCAACACTACCGCCTTGGCCGCGAGATACACGCCCAGCGGTATGGCCGCCCCCAGAATCACCAGACTATTGTGCCGGATCAGGGCTGGCAGTTGCCGGCGCCGTTCCCACGTTATGGCCGCCAGGGCGATGATCAGCGTAAAGCCGTAAAATTCTTTGGCCCCCACGGCCAGCCCCAGACAGAAGCCGGCCGCCAAAAAGTGCCAGGCCCGGCGCTCTTGCCAGCCTCGCAAAAGCCAATACATCCCCCCGAAAAAACAGGCCAGAGCCGGGACGTCGCCAAGAACGCTGCGTCCCCAATACAGAATATCGGTCGTCAGCAGCCCCAGGAGTACCGCCAATAAGGCCGGTTGGCGCCGCATAAGCCGGCGGGCACACAGATACAGAAGGAGAAAAGCCCCGACCAGAAAGCAACCGGCCACCAACCGCCCGCTCCAGACACTAACGCCGAAGACCCGATAGGCCAGGGCCACCGGCACGATCAAGACCGGTCCGGCACTGATGCGGTAGTCAAAATCATTTATGACTTCAGGGCTCTGGATGGTAAAAGCATAGCGGCCTTTCTGGGCCAGATTGGCCGCCGTCTCCGAGAAAATGGCCTCATCCCACCAAATGGTCGGGGTGTTGCTGAGGTTGTAGAAACTGGCAAAAACCACCAAAGCCCAAACCAGGCTGGCCCATAGGGTTGCGGATCGGAGGCGGGAGATCACAGGTTTTACCTTTTCCTCTGCCCGGCAGGGGATTGCCGACGCAGCAGGAGATAGACCGCCCCGGTGCCACCGTCATACGGCTGGGCCGAGGCAAAGGCCAGAACCTGACGCCGGAAACGTTTCATCGTCAGCCAGGCGGCCAGGTGTTGTTTCAGCACCGGCAGATGGCCGGGCGAGTTGTGCCCCCGACCATGCACCACCAGCACCGTGCGATACTGCCGGCACTGAGCCTGAAACAGGAATTTCTGCAGCCGTACCTGGGCCAGGGGGACGCTCAGGCCGTGCAGATCGCAATAATCCTGAATGGGCAAAGCTCCGGCCTTGAGTGCCGCCATCACCTGGGGATCTAACTGGGGCACCTGACCCTCCACATACTCATCAGTCAACGAAAGATCAAAAGGCCCCCGCCCTTCCACTAAATCCGTTAACTGGCACCGGGCCTCCCAGTCTTCCTGGTCCTGCCGCCGCGGCGGGCAGGATGGAGGCTGCCAGGGCACGCTGAAGGCACCCTGGGAAGGCAGAGGCACTACCTCTTGCATGGCTGCTTGGAAGAGAACCGCTTCGTCCAGATCCGGAGCACACCGGGGCGGGCAGGGCTTGGTGCTTAACAGGGTATCAAGCCGGCCCAACCGCTCCCGCAGCCCGTCAAAGGGTTGGTGAAAACCCTGGCCGTTTCCCTGGACTTTGCTCTGGGGCGCTTTCATGGGGCACCCTCCAAAAGAAAAGCCCGTCCCTGGGGACAGGCTTCCTTTCCTCATTCATACCGCAAGATATTAGAGACCGACGATATGCCGGTGCAATTCCCGGGTCTTTTCCCAACGGGCCCGATCCCGTTCGGCCACCAGGTCCTGCAGCGTATCCTGCAACCGCTGGAACATGGGGCTGTTAATGTCTTCTCCCTGGGCATGGGCATCAATGAGCTTCCGGTAACAATTGACCATGCGGCCGATCATGGCCACGGCATATTCCCGGCCCTGCATCTTGACCGTGGCCAGACCCATATCCAGATACTGCTTCAGTTCGTCCCCCAGTATGGCAAAAGCCACATTGGGACTCTTCCGGATACGGTCGTTGATGGCATCGATTTCCTGGCGGGAACGCCCCCGTTTGCTCAGGACTTTCTGGCGCTGCTCGTCGGTGAGCAGGCAGAGGCGGAAACAACTGCCGCTGCGATCCGGCCAGCCCTCGTATTCGACGATCTCGTTGCCGTCCTCGTCATAGTATACCTTGCGAATATAGGAATCGGCAATAAGTTCGTGAAAAACGCAGTTCCCCACCCCACCGATGCAGCGGTTGCCGTGGATCAAAACCTCAGTCTTGATCCCCAGACTGTCAGCATCATTCTTGAAACGCCGTAACTTCTCCACCGTGTTGATTTCAGTGGATGCAACGATCTGGGTCACCCCCAAGTCCCGATACCGGGCCATCTCCTCCTTGGTCTGGATATTACAACCGACGCTGGCGTGGATGACCAGATGGGGAAAGCGCCGGTGAATTAATCCCATAAGGGCCGGGGTCTTGACAATCACCCCTTCAATGCCGGCCGCGGCGTATTTCTCCACCTTGGAGAGGACTAAAGGAAATTTTTCTTCCAGGACTTCGGCATTGATGGCGACCCGAATCTTGGCGCCGCCGGCCCGGGCCAACTGCACGGCCTCGGCGATCTGGCTGTCCTCCAGTTCCCAGGCGCATTTGCGCCGACTAAAGCCTTTGGAGCCGACATACACGGCATCGGCACCGTTTTTCACTACTGCGGTGACCATTTCCAGGCTGCCGCCCGGAGCCAAAAGTTCATTTATCATGGCGGTTAGGCCTCCCTTAGGTTTAACGCTGCCGGTTCCCGGGGCCAATCCGCGGCAACCCGGGTGCCTGTAAACCTAGGGCCTTGTAAAGCGGGACAAGTGTCCTGGTTTCCCATGGTTGAAGGTAAGCAAGAAACTACCGCTGTCAAGGTTGGGCTGCCAGGTCGACCTGGTCAGCGGCCCACCGCCGCCGGGACCTGAACCGCCTGGCTCTCCTGCCCCCCGAGACCTGTTTACCGGCGGAGATAGGTTAAGGCAAAGACAAACAACAGGCCGATTTCCACCCCCCAGGTTAACAGATAAATGAGGAGTTCCAGCGGGGATTTATAATCATCTTCATAAAGAATCCGGTTGGGCTCCCGCAGGATGTCCCAAGAGGATAATTCTTTGGCTGCCATTGGCTTTCCTCGTGCCTTAGAGTGTGAGCAGGGTCAGACCGCCCCAAACTTCCTGCTTGTGAATTATATCATAAAGGCTGCCCTAGCCCCAAAGAAAAAAAGACCAGAAAATTATTCTATGCCCTCAAAAATCCCTCGTCTGCCTACTTGCTGAACGAACTGATAAAATCCCACACCTTGTCGAGCCAGCCCTTCGCCGGCGCCGGCTGGGCAAAAGACCTGGCCGACCCCTCGGCCGCAGCAAACTGCTCCAACAGTTCCCGCTGCCGCGGCGTCAGGTGCCGCGGCACCACGACATTGATCTGGACCTTCAAGTCACCCTTGCCATGGCCTTTTAAGTGAGGAATGCCCTCCCCCCGCAGCGTGATGGTCTCCCCCGGCTGGGTCCCCGGAGGAATACTCAGTTCCCGGTTGCCGTTGAGAGTGGGGATGGAAACCACCCCGCCCAGCGCCGCCTGGGTAAAAGAGATGGGAACCGTCAGCACCAGATCATCCCCAGTCCGACGGAACAACTCATGGGGCCGGACATGCACCACAATATAGAGGTCGCCGGGAGGCCCGCCCCGCACCCCGGCGTCGCCTTCGCCAGCCATGACCAGATGGACGCCGTTGTCCACCCCGGCGGGAATCTTAACGACCAGCTTCTTTTTTTCCACCACCCGCCCCCGACCGTTACACGTGGGACAGGGATCGCCGATAAACTCACCCAGGCCTTGACAGCGGGAACAGGTAGTGCTGATGCGCAAAAAACCATG
>CALGOE010000105.1 GCA_937958145.1 uncultured Desulfobacca sp. | reverse complement strand
GGTCTTACCCACCGAGCCGGCCACCACCAGGAGGTGGCCGAAATTGCCTTTATGGCTGTCCCGCCGGCGGTGCGGCAGGGCCAAGCGCAGCTCTTCCGGGTCGGCCAGACGAATGGTGCTGATTGCGGCCGCGGCCGGCGGCACGCTGATATCCACCTGCCACAGGCGCCCCACCAGATCCCGACCGGGCGGCAGGATCTGGCCCAATTTGGGCCAGCCGTAGGTTACGGTAACGTCAGCCACCACCGCCGCCCTCTGGGGCTGGCCGGTATCTGCCGACAGACCTGACGGGATATCAATGGCCAACACCGGCGCCAGCATTTCGTTGAGGATATCTATGGCCAGACGATACAACCCCCGCACCTCCGAAGACAGCCCGGTCCCCAAAAGGGCATCGATGAGCAGGCCGGCGCTCTGCAGCAGCGGCACCTGCTCCCGCAGCTCCTCCTCACTGAGGATCTCATACACCGGCACCGCCAACTGCTCCAGGATGTCCAGATTGATCCTGGCATCGCCCTGGACCTGATCCCGCTCCGCCAGGAGCAGGACGATGACCTCCTGCCCGGCGTTGGCCAGATACCGGGCCACCACAAAGCCGTCGCCGCCGTTATTGCCCCGGCCGGCCAGAACCACGACGGGGTCATCCAGGTCCGGAAATTCCTGCCGCAGAATCTGATAAGTGGTGCGTCCGGCGTTTTCCATCAGCACAATACCGGGAATACCCGTCTCCGCTATGGTCTGCTCATCCATCTGGCGCATCTGCGCCGCTGTTACAAGCCTCATCACCCTCACCCTAATCTTGATTTTCCAAAAATACTGACGCTTGCTGCTCGGGCGGGAAATCACAATATGCGTTTAAAGATAGCATGATTTGCCGATGATGCAAGGAATTATGTGGGGGCCGCATTGCCGCCGGCGGCAAGACCACGCCGCCTCTTCCCGGGACGGGGAAAAAAGAGCCGCCGCGGTGGGGGGCCGGCGGGGTAGGTCCCCTGGCCTCCCCTCCCGCCGCCGACGGCAAAAATCTCCTACCGGTCTGCTAAATGATGGGGACAAAGCTTACCGTCAGCTCGCCCCCGGTGACGACGATTTCCCGGGCAAAATCGTTGCTGTAGGCATTATTGGCCGCCAATACATATTGAATGCCGTTCATATTTTCCCACTTCTCGGCCACATGTTTGTGGCCAAACAACACCAGGTCCACCCGGGCATATAGGGCCCGCATCAATTGCCGACCGTCTCTCAGCTCCATGAAGGGATTCTTGTGCATGAAGGGGTGGTGGTGGAAAAATACGATCTTGACCATGCCGGCGGCAGCCGGGCTGGCTAAAATCGTCTTGAGATAGGCCAGTTGACTCTCCCCCACCTCGCCGCAGGCAAAATCAAAGGGATGCTCCGTTTCCAGGTTGGTATCCAGGGCGATGAGCATGACGGTATCATGTTCATCCTTAACAATATTGACCACCGGCGTCATATCGCCCCGAAAGGTCCCCCCCTGCTGTAAAGGTACGGCCAGCATGGCGTCGAACCGCGCCGCCCTTTCGGCGCTGAAAAAATTGCCGGCGGCGCCGAAATCATGATTCCCGGGACAGATATAAATTTTTCCCAGAAATGGCTTTAAGGCCTTAAAAGCATTGACATATTGCTCGGCATGGCCGTCATCCACAATGTCTCCGGTGACAATGAGGTGATGGCTCGGATAATTTTTCTGGATATACTTCAGTCTCCTTTCCATCTCCAGGTTATCACTGCTAAACTTGTGAAAATGCAGATCGCTGATATGCAGGAATTTCATGATCTCCTCCTGGCCCGGCGGCAGCCGTGGAAAATGATATAAATTTTAAAAATTATATATAAAAATTGATAAATAATGTAATTAAATGCAGCAGCAGGAAATTTTCTTCAGATAGGGCTAAACTCTGTATAGCCGGGTTGGAAGCAGGTACGAGGGCGTTCTCATTGAGGGCGTTTCCTGATGATCCTGCCGAGGCCGGGGCAGCAGTGAATTTGGCAAAACTCAGGTGCCGCCCCCATGGGAGGAAGTTAATAAAGCAGATAATTCTGGCGCAGACGCAGGAAGGCGTCGATCTGCCCTTGCAGCCGCTGCCGGATCTGCCGGGGGTCGACGCCGTTTTTGATTTCGGCCATGACCAGGCGGGAGCCGATCATTCCCACGTTGCGGTCCAGCTGGAATTGCTGGGGATAGAGCCGGTACAGGGCGGCGGCCAATTCCAGGCCTAACAACGGACTGTCCAGGGCCTGGCGATCGGTGAGTTGCAGCCGCACTCCCTCGCAGCGCTGCCCCCGGTAGCGGTTGGCCGATGGCACAAACGAGACCGGCGTGAAGGTGACGCCGGGGATCTCCCGGGCCTTCAGATGCCAGGCCAGACGCTCCCCGGCGATCCAAGGGGCGCCCACCACTTCAAAAGGCGTGCTGGTCCCCCTCCCCACGCTCACATTGGCCGACTCCACCATGGCCACCCCTGGATAGAGGATGGTCTGCGTCATGGTCCGGAGATTGGGCGACGGCGGCAGCCAGGTCAGGCCGGTCTGGTCAAACCACAGCTCCCGTTTATACCCGGCCATTTTGACCACCTGCAGGCGGGCCCCGATCCGGTTTTCCTCATTGAACATTCTGGCCAATTCGCCCACCGTCATGCCATAGCGCACGGGCAGCGGGAAATAGCCCACAAAAGACTTCAGACCCGGTTCCAGCACCGGCCCCTGGACCACCGCAGCCGTAATGGGGTTGGGGCGGTCCAGAACGACGAAATCCAAGCCCTGGGCCGCGGCCGCCTCCATGGCATACGCCATCGTGGTGATATAGGTATAGAAGCGCACGCCCACATCCTGAATATCATAGACCAGGGCGTCAAGGCCCCGGAGCATCTCCGGCGTCGGGCGTTTCACCTCGCCGTAGAGGCTATAGACCGGCAGGCCGCTGGCCGGATCCCGCCCCGAGGCGATTTTTTCATCCAGATTTCCTGCCAAGCCATGTTCCGGGCTGAAGATGGCCCGGATGGTCACCCCGGGGGCCTGGCGCAAGACCTCCAGGGTGCTCCGTCCCCCGGCGCTGCGGCCCGTATGGTTGGTGATAACGCCGATCTTTTTGCCTCGCAGGGGCGCAAACCCCTGGGCGGCCAGGACATCCAGGCCAGGTTGGACCCGATCCGGGGTATCGCCGGCTCCATGGCCAAGGTCAGTCGCCGGCGGCAGGCCAAAATCGGCATTGGCTTGCAGGGCCGGCGGCCCCAGGGCCAGAGCCTCGGCCACCACCGCC
>CALGOE010000104.1 GCA_937958145.1 uncultured Desulfobacca sp. | reverse complement strand
CCATGCTCATTAAAGTCAATCATCTACGGCAGGGCAACCAGAACAATCTGCGGGAGATGGCCCTCATTTTGCAAAAATCCGGCCAGGATGGGATTACCGTTGCCAGCGAACTCTTGCAGAAAAAATAATGCCGCAGATTTCCCCGTGGCCTTTGCCCTGGCTGGGCCCGCCGATCTTGCAGCCATCGTGGCGATTGAGGCCCGGTCTTTCCCCTTCCCCTGGCCGCCTGAGTTTTTTCTGGCGGAATTCGGCCAGCCCCACTCCACCACCATCGTCGCCCGCCCGGCGGTCGGCGAGGATCACCAGATCATTGGCTACCTGATTTTTTGGACCCTGTTTGATGAGATGCACATCCTCAATCTGGCCGTCCACCCATCCTATCGCCGGCGGGGCGTAGCCCGGCAACTCTTTACCGAGGCCATCAGACGGGCCCGCAGCCGGGGCTGTCAAACAGCTTGGCTGGAAGTCAGGCCCTCTAATGAAGCCGCCCGACAATTATACCAATCCCTGGGATTTCAATTGCTTATGACCAGGAAACGCTATTACGACGACACCGGCGAGGATGCCCTTATCCTTACCCGGCAACTGTAGCCGCCATAAAAAAAGGGGCCTGGCGGCCCCTTGCTTCCCTTTGCCGTCCTGTTTTAACTGCCAAAGATTTTAATGGAGTTCATCGCCAACTGGAAGATGGCGCCCGGGAAGATGCCGATGAGCAAGACGGCCAGGGCACTGATGATCAGCGTCGCATTGACCACCGGCGTCACGGCCACCGGCCCCAGATCCGCTTCAGCCGGCTGCATATACATGATCACCGTGATGCGCAGATAATAATACACGGAAATGAGGCTGTTGATCACGGCGATGATAACCAGCCAGATGTAGCCGGCCTGCACTGCCGCCGAGAAAATATAGAATTTGCCCAGGAAACCGGCCGTGGGCGGCATCCCCACCAGACTGAAGAGAAAGACCGTCATGACCGCCGCCAAGCCCGGATATTGGAAGGCCAGACCGCTGTAATCATAAATATTCAGGTAGCTGTCCTTCTTGCGGGCCACGGCGATGACCACCCCGAAGGCTCCCAGGTTCATCAGTGTGTAGGCCAGCAGATAATAAAGAATCCCCGTTGCCCCCAGCTGGTTGCCGGCAATGAGGCCCACTAAAATATAACCGGCGTGGGCAATGGAAGAGTAGGCCAGCATCCGTTTGATGTTGGTTTGGGCCAGGGCCGTAACGTTCCCCACCGTCATGGTGGCCACCGCGGCTACCCATAACAGCAGATCCCATTCCATCCGCACCGACGGAAAGACCTCCAGGAAAACCCGCACGAACGCCGCAAAGGCCGCCGCCTTGGTCCCCACCGACATAAAGGCGGTGATGGACGTGGGCGCCCCTTCATACACGTCCGGGGTCCACATATGGAAGGGGGCCAAAGATACCTTGAAACCGAAGCCGACGATCAACAGCCCCATACCCACATAAGTATAGCCGTTCATACCGTTCTTTTTGATGAAGGCTGCCAGGTCGGCCAGGTAAAACGTGGCGGTACCGCCATACAGCATGGCGATGCCGAACAGGAGAAAAGCCGACGAGAACGCGCCCAAAAGGAGGTATTTCAGGGCGGCTTCATTGGATTTCAGGTCCTCCCGGAATAACCCGGAAAGGATATAAATGGGAATGGAAAGGATTTCCACCCCCAAAAAGATGATGACCAGGTTGCCGCCGGCGGCCATCAGCATCATGCCCACGGCGGCAAACAGCATCAGGGCATAGTACTCGCCATAGTTCTTCTTGTAATTCTCCAGATAGTGCACCGACAGGATGATACTGATGCCGGTGCCCAGGAGAAAAATAATGTTAAAGAAGAAGGAGAAATTGTCCACATAAATCATGCGGCTGAAATCACTGGTCTGCCGATTCCACAACAGCACCGTCTGCAGCAGGGCTATGGCCACGGCCACCAGGGAAAACTGATGAAAGTGGGCCTTCTTTATGGCCTTGCCGGAAAAGGCATCAAAGAGTAACAGGAGAAGCCCTGCCACACTCAAAGTGATCAGCGGACCGATGTTGGTCAGACAGATCGTCGGAATATCAATGCTCATCTCTGATCCCCCTTCATAATCACATCAGCCGCCGCCACTTTGGTCGCTTTGGCTTTCTCCATATAAGCGACAAAGTTGGCAGTGGAGGCTTTCGTTTTTTCCAGGAAGGTATTGGGGTAGACCCCGATCCAGACAATAAACAACAACACGGGCAACAGCACAACCACTTCCCGCATGGAGAGGTCTTTTAAATTTTTATTCTTCTCATTGGTCACGACCCCAAACATGACCCGCTGGAACATCCAGAGCATATAAGCCGCAGCAAAAATAACGCCAGTGGCGGCAAAGATGGCATAGATCTTGTTGGCCTTAAAGGCGCCCAACAGGATCAGGAATTCCCCCACAAAGCCGTTGAGACCCGGCAGCCCGATGGAGGATAAGGTGACGATCATAAAGATGGTGGCAAAGATCGGCATCACCTTGGAGATACCGCCAAAGTCGGCAATCATCCGGGTATGCCGCCGTTCATAGATCATGCCGACGATCAAGAACAAGGCCCCGGTGGAAAGACCGTGGTTGATCATCTGGATAATGCCACCCTGGACGCCCGCCATATTGTAGCTAAAGAGGCCCAGCATGACGAACCCCAAATGGCTGACGGAGGAAAAAGCCACCAGGCGTTTCAAATCCACCTGCACCAGAGAAACCAGGGCGCCGTAAATGATGCCGATGACGGCCAGGATGCTGAAGAGGGGGACAAAATACCAGGCCGCCTCGGGAAACAACGGCATATTGAAGCGCAGGAAACCGTAGGTCCCCATCTTCAACAACACTGCCGCCAGGATGACACTGCCCACGGTCGGCGCTTCGGTATGCGCATCCGGCAACCAGGTATGCACCGGGAACATGGGCACTTTGATGGCAAAGGCGAGACCAAAGGCCAGGAACATCCAGAACTGCATCTCAAAGGGGATGTTCAGCCCATACATCTTCAGCAGGTCAAAGGTATAGACGCCGGTGACCTTGGCATTATAGAAATAGAGCACCAAGATGGCCACTAACATGAGCAGCGAACCCACCATGGTGTAGATAAAGAACTTGACGGCTGCGTAAATCCGCCGGGCCGGGTTGCCCCAGACGCCGATGAGCAGATACATGGGAATCAACATCACTTCCCAGAAAACATAGAACAGGAAAAGGTCCAGGGCCACAAAAACGCCGATCATGCCGGTCTGCAAAAAGAGCAGACAGATCATGAACTCCTTGACCTTGTCCTGAACGTCTTCCCAACAGGCCAGAACGCAAATCGGCGTGATAAACGTGGTCAACATCACCAACAACAGGGAGATGCCGTCGATCCCCACGTAGTAGCTGATGCCATATGACGGCACCCAGGGATACAACTCCACAAACTGCATCTGGGCGGTATTGCTGTCAAACCAGAACCATAATGGCAGGGAAACGGCAAACTCCAGCAATGCCACCGCCATGGCCGTCCCTTTGATCACCCACTGGTTTTCTCGATTCAGCATCATGATCAATGCTACCCCGACCATGGGAAGCAGGATCAATATTGATAATATCGGGAAATTCATTGAATTAACTCCTTATCCTACTAACGGCCAAGATAGTATCCGGTGATAACAGCCACACCGATCAAGATCCCCAGGGCATAATTCTGCACATAGCCCGTTTCCAGCTTGCGGATTATCAGGCTGAGTCGCTCCACCAGGCTGGCCGTGCCATTCACCACCCCGTCAATAACCTTGGAATCCGCCTCTTTCCAGAGGAAGACCGAGCCATTTTTAATGGGTTCCACCACCGTGGCATCGTACACTTCATCCACATAATACTTGTTGTAGATCAGATCGTAGAGGCCCGGGACTTTGGCCGTGACTTCGGCCGGCAGTTCCGGCTGCTTGATATACATCTTGTAGGCGATGAAGATACCGATACCGGCCACCCCCATGCTCACCAGCATCATCATCACTTCGAAGGTCATGGAATGATGGACTTCGTGGCCGCCCACGACATGGGCAATGGAGGGGGAGAGGAATTCGTGGAACACATTCCAGCCCTGAATCAACGGCACACCCACAAAGCCGCCCACGGTGGACAGGATCGCCAAAATGATCAAGGGAATGGTCATGACCGGAGGCGATTCATGGGGATGGACATGGGGATCCCAGCGTTTCTCGCCATAGAACGTCATGAAGATCAGCCGGAACATATAAAAGGCCGTCATCATGGCGCCCAGGGAGGCAATGGCCCAGTAGCCCACCGCCCCATCAGTTAAGGCCTTAAAGCGGATCTCATCCTTGCTGAAGAACCCGGCAAAGGGGAAGATGCCGGCGATGGCAAGGGTGCCCACCAACATAACGGCATAGGTTATGGGCATTTTGTTTTTCAGGGCGCCCATCTTGCGCATATCTTGTTCCCCATGCATACCGTGGATCACACTGCCGGAGCCCAAAAAGAGCAGGGCTTTAAAGAAGGCATGGGTCATGAGATGGAAAATGGCGGCGACAAAGGCACCGACGCCGCAGGCCAGGAACATATAGCCCAACTGACTGACGGTTGAGTAGGCCAGCACCCGTTTAATGTCATTCTGGGCCAGACCGATGGAGGCCGCCATAAAGGCCGTGGCCAGACCGATGACCGCCACCACCGTCATGGACAGCGGCGCCATGACATAGAGGGCGCTGCAGCGGGCCACCATGTAGACCCCCGCCGTCACCATGGTGGCGGCATGGATCAAGGCGCTGACCGGGGTGGGACCTTCCATGGCGTCGGGCAACCAGGTATACAGGGGTATCTGGGCCGATTTGCCGGTGGCGCCCACAAACAGGCACAGAGTAATGATGGTCAAAATGGCGCTGCCAACCGGGAAATTATGGGCCTGGGCAAAGACTTCCCGGAAGTTGATGGTGCCGAAGGTATAGAAAATCAGGAAGATGCCCAGCAGGAAGCCAAAGTCGCCGATCCGGTTGACCACAAAAGCCTTTTTACCGGCATCACTGGCCGATTGTTTTTCGTACCAGAAGCCAATGAGGAGATAGGAACACAAACCAACACCTTCCCAACCCACGAACATGAGCAGGAAGTTATTGGCCATGACCAGGATCAGCATGTTGACCACAAAGAGGTTCAGATAAGAAAAATACCTGGCATACCCGGGGTCATCGTGCATATAGCCCACAGAGTAAATATGAATGAGGAAACCGACCCCGGAGACCACCAACAGCATTACCAGGGATAGAGGATCCACCAGGAAGGCGGCCTGGGCATTGAACGAGCCGGAGGTGATCCAGTTATAGACCACCACCTCCACGGGTTTGGCATTGGCCGGCAGGTGCAGGTATTCCCAGAAACAACCGAGCACCCAGGCAAAGGATAAACCCACGGCACCGGGACCGACGATGCTGACCGTATGCTTTGATATCTTCTTACCCAAGAGGCCGTTAATTAAAAAGCCTATTAGGGGAAAAACAGGCACCAACCAGACGTATTGAATCATGGCCTGCTCCTTACCACTTCATGATATTCAATTCATCAACATAAATATTGCCTTTGTTGCGGAAGATCACATAGATCAGGGCCAGGCCCACTGCAACTTCGGCTGCCGCTACCACCATGACGAAGAAGACGAGCATCTGTCCGTCAATCGACCTGTGCAAATCTGAAAAGGCGATGAGGGAGAGATTCACGGCGTTCAGCATCATTTCAATGCACATGAAGATGATGATGGCATTCCGTCTTATCAGCACCCCCACTGCCCCGATGGCAAAAAGGGCGCTACTAAGAACCAGATAATACGAAATCGGGATCTCCATATAACCTTCTCCTGAAAACGCTTGGGCGTTATTCCACTTTCGATCTGGCCAGAATCACCGCCCCCACCACGGCCACCAACAACAAAATGGACGTCATTTCAAAGGGCAAGAGATAATCTGTGAACAGGGATTTGGCCACCATTTCAGTGGAACCGAAATCCGGGGTGAGCGGTTTGGCCGGCGGCACGACCATCCGAAAGACCTTATAGATAACCAGGGCAATGACGGCAGTGGCCAGGAAAGAGCCGAAAATCTTCTGGCCCAGATGCCGATGGGCCCCGCCTTCTTCCGGCTGCCGGAGGTTCAAGAGCATGATGACAAACAGGAAGAGCACCATGATGGCCCCGGCATAAACTATGATCTGAATCGCCGCAATAAATTGCGCATTCGCCAGAAGGTAGATGGCAGCCAGGGCAAAGAAATTCAACACCAGAAAGAGGGCGCTGCGCACCGGATTTACCTGGATGACCACCATGATCCCGGAGATCAAAGCTGTTGCGGCTAATAGAAAGAATATTATTTGCATCCTTTAATCTCCTTGCCTCGATTACCCTTTGGGCTTCAACATGTCAATGTTGTAAATAAGCATTTTCTTGTCATACTGGGCCAGTTCGTACTCTTTGTTCAAGGCAATGGCCGCCTTGGGGCAGGCCTCCTGGCAGAAACCACAGAAAATGCAGCGGGTGAGATCAATGATGAATTCCACCGGATATTTTTCCCCGTGAGTCCCTTCCCGGGGCTCGATAACCTGAATAGCCTGAGAGGGGCAGACCGTTTTACACAGGGTGCAGGCCACGCATTTGACCCTGCCGTTCTCATGCAACTGCAGCTCCGGCCGCCCCCGGAAGCGGTCATATACCGGCCGTTTCTGTTCAGGGTAGAGAATGGTTACCGGCTTCGAAAAGATGGCCTTAAACGTGGTCCCCAGCCCTTTGAGTAATGGAAGTATCATAACGCTACCTCTAGATATAGAGCATGATGATGCCGGTAAGAAGAATGTTGACCAGCGACAGGGGCAACAAGACTTTCCAACCGAAATACATCAGTTGATCGAAACGGAAACGGGGGAACGTACCCCGTACCCAAATGAAAAAGAAGATGAGGATGAAGGTCTTGAGCAGGAACCAGACCACCGGCGGCAGGAAGGGCCCTTGCCAGCCCCCCAGAAAGAGGGTAACCGTCAGCGCACTGGCGATGACCACATGGCCGTATTCGCCCATCATCAGCAGACCCCATTTCATGGAACTGTATTCGGTCTGATACCCGGCCACCAATTCATTTTCGCACTCGATCAGGTCAAAGGGGGTCCGGGCGCATTCCGCAAAGGCGGCGGTCAGGAAGAGCACAAACCCCAAGGGCTGGTAAACAATGAACCACATGTTCTTCTGGGCTTCCACAATACCCACCAGACTCAGGGTCCCGGAGATCATCAGGACGCCGATGACAGAAAGCCCCAAGGCCAGTTCATAACTGATCATCTGGGCCGACAGACGCAGGGCGCCCAACAAGGAGTATTTATTATTGGAAGCCCAACCGCCGATGACAGCGCCATACACCGCCATGCTGGCCACGGCAAAAATGTAGAGCAGCCCGATATTGACATCGGCAATAACCCCGCGGTTCAGGCTGGCCACCGTCAGATCCAGTTTTTGCCCGTATATGGTTATGGTGTCCGGCAGGATCTTGTCAGCAAAAGGAATGACCGCCAAAGGCAGGAAGGCCGTTAAGCCAACAATCATCGGCGCCAGGACAAAGAGGAATCTATTCGCTCCCGGAGGGGTGAAATCCTCTTTGAAGATGAGTTTCAGGGCATCTGCCAGGGGTTGCAGCAAGCCCCAGGGACCGACCCGGTTGGGACCGTAACGGAATTGGATAAATCCCAAAACCTTCCGTTCCATCAGGACTACGTAAGCTATGGTAGTGAGAAACACCACAAAAACCACCAGGATTTTCACCACCATAACTCCAATCAATAACGGCAGGTTCATAGCATTAACCCTTCTGAATGTTTACACGGCAGAGGTTAGAGTTAAAGGTGAGACTGTTGGCCAACGGCTCAGCAAAATGATCGGCCAGGAAGACCACACCTGCCGGCAGATCATCGTTGAGGGCCACCGGCACGGCAATGCGGCCCTGTGCCGAACTGACGGTGGCAGTGTCGCCCGCCGCCAGTCCCAATTTGCCGGCGTCGTCGCTATTGATCTGCAGCGCCTGCATACCGTTCACGGTCATGGGACCTTCCGCAAAGGTGGTAAAGCTCCCGGAATGGCCCATGGTCTTGCCGACGATGAGGGTGAAGTCGCCGTCGCCCAGGGCCTCGGGCTCGACGCTGAAGGGCACAAACGTTCCCTTGACCTCGGCCTTCAGATCGGGGCAGGGCCAGCGGTAGCCCGGCTGCATCCCCACATAAATGGGCATCAGCGCCGCCATCTCCTTGAAAATATCCTCAGCGCTGGCATATTCCAGGGGATGATCCAGCTTCTGGCTCAGACCGGCGATAATCTGCCAGCCCGGTTTGACCCCGTTGGCGCTCACCGCCGCCCTGGTCTGACCCAGCCTGCCGTCCGTATTGGTGTAGGTGCCGTTCACTTCGGCATGGACCCCCACCGGCAGGATCACATCCGCCAATTTGGCCACCTCAGTCATAAAGGCCCCTTGATAGACAATAAATCTGGCCTTTTGGAGAATGCTGCGGACCCGCTGGCTGTTGGGTAATTGCCGGATCATGTCGCCGCCCAGGATATAGAACGCCTGGGGGGCGTTGACAGCATTATTTTCCAGGCGGGTCAAGGCCTCTGCCAAGGTCAGGCCCGGCAGGGTGGAAGGAACCTTGTTCCAGGCTTTTTCGAATTTTTCGCCTGCTGCCAAGGGTTGATAGCCCGGCAGGAAGTTCGGCAGGACGCCCACATCGCAGACGCCGTGGGTATTATTCTTTTCGGCAATGGGATAGAGGCCGCTGCCGGCGTTGCCGGGCTGGCCGATGAGCAGGAACAGGTTCGCCACCGCCACGGCGTTGTCCTTGCCGCTGGCCTGAGCCAGCAGGTCGTTGCCGAAGACTATGGCCGGCGCCTGGGCCTGCATGAGCACCGCGGCCGCCGCCTTGAGGTCGGCAACGGCCACCCCGGTCTGGGCGGCAATGTCGTCCAAAGAAACACCCTGGAGAATGGCTTTGCATTCCGCCCAACCCTCGGCCGCCAGACGGGGCTCCAGCTCAGGATTGGCGGCTACCATGGCAGCCATCAGCCCCAAAACCAAAGCCCGCTCCGTCCCCGGCCGGTAGCGCAGCCTGTGGTGGGCATACCGATCATATTTGGTCTTCCGGGGATTGGCCACCACCAGCCTAAAGTCCTCTTTGGCCATGGCTGTCATAAGGGCCCAGCCATAAGGCGGCATCTCCGGCGTCACATCGGCCCCGAGAACCAAAACCGCATCCGCTTCCTGCAGCTTGGCGGCCTGACCCAGGACAAAGGGGAAGCCCTTGCCTTTGGCCTCCTCCCCCAAGGTCAGCGTGCTGTGGAAAGGTTTGGCGTATTTCAGCGGTTCCGGGCTCAGACCGTCAATCTCGGGCCAGCCAAAGACCTGGGCCAGCCCTTCAATGGCCCGCCAATAATTATACCGGGCCGGGTTGTCGATCTGGTTCGTCCCCAGAACCACCCGGAAGAATTTCTGGAAAAGATAATTGGATTCATTGGTGGCCCGGGGCGAGCCGATGCCATAAATGGCACTGGGCCCACCTTTGGCCATAACCTGCAGGAACCCCTGGGCGGCAACATCCAGGGCCTCATCCCAACTGACTTCCACGAACTGGCCGCCTTTTTTGATGAGGGGGGCTTTGAGCCGTTGCGGCGAGGTGAGCACGCCAAAACCGAACCGGCCCCGGAGGCACAGGAGCGGATTGGCCTCATTCCGGCGCACCCTTTTGACCTGCCCGTCTTTGACGTGCACTTCGTAATCGCAGCCGCCGCCGCAGAACTGGCAGATCCCCGGGGTGGCCGTCATTTCCCAGGCCCGGGCGCCATATTTAAAGAGTTTGTTAATGAGCGCCCCCACCGGACAGACCTCAATGCAAGTGCCGCAGAATTCGCAATTCAACGGCATCTGCCCGCTGCCCAAATCGGTGAAGTAGGCCCGGTTTTCAAAGTTGATGGCGCT
>CALGOE010000103.1 GCA_937958145.1 uncultured Desulfobacca sp. | reverse complement strand
AGGGGGATCTCCTTCAAATCAAAGGTCAGGGCGTAGCCGTTGATCAGCAGCAGGACCACCGGGATGAGAATGACCTGGATAAGGCTGGCCGGATCCCGGCGGATATGAATCAACTCCTTGCGGCAGATGGCCCAGGTACGGATGATATCCATAGAGGTTTCGATTTGCCGAACTATAATTGCAAAATGTGAACTTTTCCGGGCAGCTCTGGCTTGGGCGGGACTAGCCGTGCTGGACGCGATCTACCCGCCCGGAGTCATCATTGCCCCCCTCCCCTGCCCTCAGGCTGGCCCGTTCAATGAGATAGATAAAGGCATCCTCCAAGGACGGCTGAATGCGGTGCATCTCCCGGATAGTGATGCCATGTGCGCTCAGAAGCTGCTGTATGGCCATTTCCGCCCTGTCGGGGAACAGGGCATAGAGATGCAGGCCGTCGCCGAAGACAGCCACATCTTTGAACTGCGGCTGTTGTTTCAGCAGATCCAGGCTGTCGCCCAGTCGGTCCGGATAGATGGCCAGAATATTGTCCGGCATGGCTTTTTTCAAGTCCTGGGGCGCGCCCTGGGCGATGATCCGGCCCTGATAAATCAGCACCAATTGATCGCAGAATTCCGCTTCTTCCATGTAGTGCGTGGTGACCAGGATGGTCACCCCCTGGGCCGCCAGGCCGTAGATCATATCCCAAAAGTTGCGGCGGGAAATGGGATCAACGCCGCTGGTGGGCTCGTCCAGGAAGAGAATGGGCGGCTCGTGCAGTAGGGCCGAGGCCAGGGCCAGGCGCTGCCGCAAACCCAGGGACAGGGTGCCGGTCACCTGGTGCCGACGTTCCCACAGACCCACCTGCTGCAAAACTTCTTGGGCCCGGGCCGCTAAACGCTCCGGCCCAAGACCGTAAATACCCCCGAAAAACCTTAGATTTTCCAGGGCGGTGAGGTCCTCGTAGAGGGAAAAGCGCTGGGACATGTAGCCGATGTGATGTTTGAGCTGATCGGCCTGGCGGACGATATCCCACCCGGCCACCGTGCCCTGACCGGCCGTGGGCTGGATCAGCCCGCAGAGCATGCGGATGGTCGTGGATTTGCCGGCACCGTTGGGACCCAAAAAGCCGAATATCTCACCCTGCCGCACGGTAAAACGAATGCCGTCCACGGCTCGAAACGTGCCGAAGACTTTGGTCAGGTCCTTGACCACGATGGCATCCTTGGGCATCATGGTCAGCGCCCTGCCGCCTCTTCCTGCCGGCGGATGACCTGGACAAAGACGTCTTCCAGCCCGGGAGCGGCCGGCCTCAGCGTGACCTCCGCAAGGCCGGCCCGCCTCAGGGTTTGCGCCAACGGCGCCAGAGCCGCCTGGCTGGATGACAAGGTGATCATCAGCCGGTCCCCCATGAGGAGGGTCTGATGCACCAACGGCTGGTTCTGCAGAATCCTCCGGGCCGCCTGCAAGTCGCCGTGACGGGCCTCCAACAGTTCGCCCTGAAAATTCTCTTTGATGCCCCGCGGCGTATCCACCAACAACAAGCGGCCCCGGTGTAACAGTCCCACCCGGTGGGCCCGCTCCGCCTCGTCCATATAAGACGTGGACAGAAAAATGGTAATGCCCGATACCAGCAATTGGTAGAGTATCTGCCAGAATTCCCGCCGGGAGACGGGATCCACCCCAAAGGTCGGTTCATCCAGAAAGATCATCTGGGGACGGTGGACCAGCGTGCAGATCAGGCCTAATTTCTGGCGCATGCCCCCGGAAAGGTTGGCCGCCAACCGGTCCTGGAATCGGGCCAGATCGGCAAAGTGCAGTAATTCCGGCACGCGCTGCTGACGCGCCGCCTTGGGCACCCGGTAAATATCCGCGTAAAAGCTTAGGTTTTCAGCCACGGTCAGGTCGTCGTAGAGGCCGAAGCGTTGGGGCATGTAGCCGATATGTTCTTTAATCCGTTCCGCTGCCTTTACCGTATCATAGTCCAACACCGTGGCCTGCCCCTGGTCCGGATCCATGATGCCGCAGAGCAACCGGATGGTAGTCGTTTTCCCGGCCCCGTCCGGCCCCACCAGGGCAAACGACTCTCCGGCGGCGACCGTCAGGCTCAGATCCTGCACTGCCGTGAGGTTGCCGAAGTTCTTGCTCAGGCCTTCAGCGCGCAGAACGATTGCCGTTGGCTGCATCCGTTAACTTGATGACCACCTCGGCAGGCATGCCGGGCTTGAGTTCATGGCGGGGGTTTTCCACCCGAATTTTGGTCCGATAGACCAAAGCCACCCGTTCCTTATAGGTCTCGACGGTTTTCGGGGTAAATTCCGCCTTGGAATTGATAAACGAAACCCAACCGGGCATCTGTTGATCGGGATAAGCATCGATGCTGACCAGGGCTGACTGCCCCAACCTGACGCGGCCCAATTCCGTCTGGGGCAGATAAACTTCCACGTAAACATTATCCAGATCCGCGGTGGTCAGGATCGTGGCCCCGACCGCCGCCACTTCCCCGGGTTCGGCCGGCCGGGTCAGGACCACGCCATTGACCGGGGCCTTTAAGGTCGCATAGTCCAACCGGGTTTGGGCCAAAGCCACATTGGCCTGGGCCTGTTTTAATTCAGCCCGGGCCCGGTCAATGTCTTCCCGCCGCGGCCCTTCTCGTACCAGGCTGAATTGCTCCCGAGCCCGGCGCAGCGTTTCCTGGGCCATCAGATAGGCGGCTCGGGCATTATCCCGCCGGGACACGGGCACCGCCCCCCGGGCCAGGAGGCCCTCCATGCGTTGGTAATCCAGGCGCTTGTTGTCCACATCGGCTTGGGCCTGCAAAACCGCGGCCTTGGCCTCGGCAATCTCCTGGGGGCGGGACCCGGCCAGGAGTTTGGCCAAGGCAGCCTCCGCGGCTTTCATCCGCGCCTGGGCCGCCTTGAGTTCATCTTGCAAATCCTGGGCGTCCAATTCCGCCACCACCTGACCGGCCTGAATGGCATCACCCTCCTGGAAATAGATCTGCCTGATAATGCCCGGGACCTTGAAGGCCAGGTCCGTCTCCGTGGCCTCAATGTGGCCCATCAGGCGAAGCTGATCCTTATGGTTGTTACGGGGCCACCAGAACCACCAGTATGACCCGGCCACGACCAGCAGACCAACAACCACAACAACGATAAGGCTTTTTTTCTTATCCATGCCCTACCTTGACCACCCAGGGTTTAGGTATTGTCTGATAACGCTCTTCCTTGCGGCTGCCGCGCTTATCTGGGAACATTGGATTCTCTCTGGCCAACAAGCGCTCATCCCCGGAAAAAATCAAGCAGCGCCTGACTGAACGCCTCCGGCTGCTCCAAAGGCGGCGCATGGCCGCACCGGTCCACAATGGTCAAAGTCGCCCGGGGCAGCAACGCCTGGAACTCTGCGCCCACTGCCGGCGGCGTGATCCGATCCTGACGGCCCCACACCAATAAAACCGGCAGATCCAACCCGGGCAGCTGCGCCCGCAGATCGAAACGGCTGGATGCCTTGGCCAGCCGCACCAGGAAAAGGCGTTGCCGGCGGTCGGCCAACATGGCCACCACCTCATCAAGATAGGCGTCGTCCACAACCGCCGTCTTATGTAAAATCATCTCGGCCTGCTGCCGGACAAACTGGCGGTCTACCCGGATAAACTTGCCGTCAGCCAGACTGCGCTCAAAAAGACCGGCACTGCCGGTGAGAACAAGGGCCTGGACTCTCTCCGGATGCCGGCAGGCAAAAGCCACCGCCACCTGGCCACCCAGGGAATTGCCGCACAGGGTTACCTGCTCCAGACCCTGAACCTTGAGAAAATGCCCAACATAAGCGCTGAGGTCCTCCAGGGCCGGGGCGGCCGGGTCAAGCCAACCCTGGCGATAATCCAGGGGCAAACCCAAACAGATGGCGGTATGCTCTGCCGCCAGGCGCTGCAGAACCGGCCACCACTGTTCCGGGCGGCCAAACATGCCGGGCAGACAAAGAACCACTCTTTCCCCCTGCCCCGCCCGGATGTATGGGAAGTCCCTCGTTGCGCGCAATTTATGGTTGAATGAGAGATTTTTCAAGGAATTTTATCCACCTTATAAGGCATGAGAAGTTTTGTCAAGAGCAGTGGGAAAAAAAGCTTGACAATAGAATATATGGTATAATAGGATATTATTAACACTATATATTGTATCTAATTCATTTTCCCCCCATAAAAATTTCGTTAACAAGGAGGAGGCCATGGAGGCAGAAATGGCTGTCACGCCGGGGTCCGAAGCAATACCGTTGACTCCCAACGCCCTGACCGTGCTGGAGAAGAGGTACCTGAAAAAAGATGATCGGGGAGAAGTCTGTGAAACGCCCGCTGACATGTTTCTGCGGGTGGCCCGGACCATTGCTGAAGTAGAGCGCCGCTATGACCCGGACGCGGATGTGGCGGCCCTGACCCGGCGTTTTTACGACCTGATGGCCTCCCTGGCCTTTATGCCCAATTCCCCCACCCTGATGAATGCCGGCCGGGAGTTGGGCCAGTTATCCGCCTGTTTCGTCCTGCCGGTGGACGATGATATCAGCAGCATCTTTGAGGCCATCAAACACACGGCCCTGATCCACAAGAGCGGCGGTGGCACCGGCTTTTCCTTTTCCCGCATCCGGCCGGAAAATGACCGGGTCCTGTCCACCAAGGGCGTGGCTTCCGGCCCCATCTCCTTTATGACCATCTTTGATGTGGCCACCGAGACCATCAAACAGGGGGGCACCCGGCGGGGCGCCAACATGGCCATTCTCCGGGTGGATCACCCTGACATCGAAAAGTTCATCACCTGCAAGAACCAGACGGACAAACTGACCAATTTTAACCTCTCCGTGGCCGTTACCGATGCCTTCATGGAAGCGGTCCGACAGGGCAAAGAGTTCGCCCTGATCAACCCGCGCACCCAGCAGCCGGTGCGTCAGGTCAACGCCTCGGACCTTTTCGATCTCATCGTCAAGAGCGCCTGGGCCACCGGCGAACCGGGCCTCATCTTTCTTGATGTCATCAATCGGGCCAACCCCATACCCCATGTGGGCGCCATCGAATCCACCAACCCCTGTGGGGAGCAGCCCCTCCTGCCGTACGAGTCCTGCAATCTGGGTTCCATTAATCTGGCCAAGGTGGTGAAAAACAAGGCCATTGCCTACGATACCTTAAGAGACCTGGTCTGGACCGCGGTCCACTTTCTGGATAATGTCATTGACGCCAACCGGTTCCCCTTGCCCCAGATTGAGGACATGACCCTGAAAAACCGCAAAATCGGCCTCGGCGTCATGGGGTTTGCCGATATGCTGCTCTATCTGGGGATTCCTTATAATTCCCCGGAGGCCGAAAAAACGGCCGAAGAGGTCATGGCCTTTATCCAACGGGAATCCAAGGCGGCTTCCGCTGCCCTGGCGGAGAAACGGGGCAATTTCCCCAATTTCCCTGGGAGCATTTACGATACCGGCAACGGCAAGGGGCACATGCGCAACGCCACCACCACCACCATCGCCCCCACCGGCACCATCAGCATCATTGCCGGCTGCTCCAGCGGTATCGAGCCGCTCTTCGCCATCTCTTTTGTCCGCCGGGTCTTGGATGGCACGGAAATGGTGGAGGTCCACCCCTATTTTGAAGAAGTGGCCAGACAGCGGGGGTTTTACAGCAGTGAACTGATGAAGCGCATTGCCCAGGCCGGCTCTATCCGGGACTTCAAGGATATCCCCAAAGACATCCGCCGGCTCTTTGTCACGGCCCATGACATTACCCCCCAATGGCACGTCCGCATCCAGGCGGCCTTTCAGAAACATACGGACAACGCCGTCTCCAAGACAGTGAATTTTCCGGCCTCGGCCACCACCGCCGACGTCCGCCAGGTCTTCCTCATGGCCTACGAGCTGGGCCTTAAAGGCATTACCATCTACCGGGATCGCAGCCGGGACCAGCAGGTCTTGAGCTTCGGCCAGGATAAGCCCAAAGAAACCCATAAGATAGCCCCCCGGCCCCGCCCCACCCGCACTCTGGGCGTCACCGAATTGATTCACACCGGCTGCGGCAAACTCTATGTCACGGTCAATAAGGATGACCTGGGTTTCTGTGAAGTGTTCGCCCAGATGGGCAAGACCGGCGGCTGCGCCTCATCGCAGATCGAGTCCACCGGCCGGCTTATTTCTCTGGCCCTCCGGGCCGGCGTCGAGTTGGACGCCATCATCAAACAGATCAGCGGCATCCGCTGCCCCAACCCCCATTGGAGCAATGGCGGCCAGGTCCTCTCCTGCCCCGATGCTATCTCCAAAGTCCTGGCCTCGGTGGCCCAGGTCCAGGTGGGTCAGGAGAAAGAGGAAGGGGTGGCCATGGGCTCCTGCCCCGACTGCGGCGGCGCCGTGGAACACGAAGGCGGCTGCGTGGTCTGCCGGGCCTGCGGTTTCTCAAGGTGTAACTGATGGGAAGTTCTCATGATCGGAGGGTTCCATTTATACATCATCGCAAAGGGACAGGATATATTCAATGGTATGGTAACGCCCGATATAAGTTATTATAATATAGAACGATAACCGCTCAAGGCGTGCGCCCTCGAGCCGGTGCTATCCTTATGGATGTTAGGAAACCCTATTGGCTGCAATCGCCGTACAATGAACTACCTCAAACCAAAAAAGAGGTTTTATGAGACAGGTCGTAATCTATCCCGGTGAAGACAACTACTGGATTGCCGAATGTCCCAGCCTGCCAGGGTGTATCAGCCAAGGGGAGACCAAGGAAAAGGCCATTGCAAATATCAAAGAGGCCATTGCCGGCTATGTCAAGGCCCTGGAGGATGATGGTCTGCCAGTACCGACGGAACGGTTTGAAACTCTCCTCGTGGCCGTATGAGCAGACTTCCTCAGATATCCGGTCGCAACTGTATAAAAATTAATGTAAAAATGTGAGCATCGCCCTTACTGCCCCAACTGCGGCGCCACCATGCTGCAGGAAGTGCGCCGCCAACCTCTAAAAATAATAATCCAAGGGCTGCCGGCGACGGCGCACCGACCAGGCAAAGTAAAGATTAAAAGGCAGCATATGCCAGGAATAGAGGTGGGTGGTCTGCCGGCGCAGGATCGATAACGGCGAGTAAAAACGCCGGTTGGCCTGCCAATAGCCCTCCTCCAGTTCCCGGGCCGTCATGTGTTTGGGGTGATAAACGACCTTGAAGCCGCAGTAATTGGTCCAATCGTGATCAAAAATCCGGCCCTCGGCCAGGAGCTGGTCCCGGATTTTGGTGCCGGGGCGGGGGGCCAGTATAAACATAAAGGCTACCGGCGCCTTCACCCGGATGAGAAAATCCACCGTTGTCCGGAAAATATCGGGATGGTCGCCATCCAGGCCGAACATGACGTTCACCGAGAAGCCGATCCCCCGATCCCGGAAGGCCTTGAACTGCCGTTCATAATCCTTGATCTTGTTCTGCTTTTTGTTGATGGCGACCAGACTTTCCTGGCTGATGCTCTCCATGCCGATATTGACGTGGAGACAGCCGCTCCGGGCCATGAGATCCAGGACCTCTGGATCGTCGCCGATGTTGGCCGTGGTCAGACAGCCGTAGATGAGTTGCAAGGGGATGAGGCGCTCCATTATGGCCATGGCATGGCGGCGGTTGGCCACAAAGTTATCATCCACAAAATAGATGAAGTCGCTGCCGGTAAGCCGACGGATGGCCTTAATCTCCTCGATAACCTCCGCCACCGGCCGGTGCCGGAATTTGCCGCCGTAAACCTGGGTAACCTCACAATAATTGCAGTTATAGGGACAGCCGCGGGTGGTCTGGGAAGGAATGTTGAGCAGCTTGTACCTTTTCAGATTCAGGAGTTCATAGCGGGGGACCGGCAGATTCTGGAGCGGCGACAGCTCCTGGGCCTGATAGCGGGGCTGCAGCCGACCGGCCTGGAAGTCCCGCAGCAGTTGGGGCCAGGACGACTCGGCCTCACCCAGGACCAGGGCGTCGGCGTGTTCCTGACATTCATCCGGCGCCAGGGTGGCATGGAACCCCCCCATGACTACCGGGATGCCCCGGCGGCGGAAGCCGGCAGCGATCTCATAGGCCCGGGGGGCTTGGTGGGACATGCAGGTCAAGGCCACCAGATCGGCCCGTTCCCGGAAGGTAATCTCCTCCAGGAGATCGTCTTTGAGCTCCACCTCGATATCATCGGGCACCAAGGCGGCCAGGTAGGGCAGGGTCATGCCCAACAGCCAGCGCTGACGCCGCTTCTCCAGACGCCCTTGGCGATACCGCGACGGTTGTATAATCATAACGCGCATTTTGCCACTACCATTTTTCATCCTGTAAAGTTCATAGGTTATGGTCAAAAGGGTCCTCGGGCGGGTCCTGCCCGCCGTCTTGGCCTGGCTTGGAAGTCATCAAAACGTTACTATACCATAATCCTTGCTGCCAAGGACCTCATTTTTCTCGCCGGGCCGCCGTCGGGCGGGAAGTACTACGCCCGTTCCCGCGGGGGATACCCCTTGACCCGGGGCGGTTTTCGCGATACAGTACCACCACTTTGCCCCGAGGAAAGCGTATGTTATTGCGACACCGGGCCCAAGCTGCCTTTACCGTCACCATGCAGCTTATGGCCGAGATGGTCGAGAAGCATCTGGATGGCCTCACGGCTGCGGCCCGTCTGCTGGCCAAGGCCTTTCAGAACGGGCGGAAAGTGCTTATCTTCGGCAACGGCGGCAGTGCTGCCGACGCCCAGCATCTGGCCGCGGAATTTGTCAATCGTTTCCAGATTGAACGGCCGCCGTTGGCTGCCGTGGCCTTGACCACCGATACCTCCATCCTGACCGCCATCGGCAATGATTACGACTTCAGCGATATTTTTGTGAAGCAGATCAAGGCCTTGGGGCAGCCGGAAGATGTGGCCTGGGGCATCAGCACCAGCGGCAATTCCCCCAACGTCATCAAGGCCCTGCAGGCGGCTCGGCAGGCGGGCCTCCACACCTTGGCGGTGACCGGCCGGGACGGCGGCAAAATGGCGACGCTGGCAGATATCGCCATCATCGTGCCCTCGCCCGAGACGCCCCGGATTCAGGAAGTCCATCTGGCCATCGGCCACATCATCGTCGACCTGGTGGATTTTCTTCTGTTTCCGGAAAAATTTGACCTGTCATGAGCACACCCCCCAAATTAACGCCCCTGGCCTTGACGGAAGTCAGGACTTACAGTCTCCACGGCCGGCGCAGCAAAGTAAATTGGCAGGATTTTGGCAGCCCCTGGCAGAGCGGGGGCAGCGTGCACGATTTCATCGCCGGCCTCCCCAAAATTCTGGCTGCCGCCGATCTGCGCCGGATCGCTGCAACCTGGGCGGCGGCTCGCCGCCAAGGCCACCTGGTTATCCTGGGATTTGGCGCCCATGCCCTGAAAGTCGGGCTCAGCCCCATCATCATCGGCCTGTTGCGCCAGGGTCTCCTCGGCGGCGTCGCCCTCAACGGCGCCGGCATCATCCATGATGCCGAAATTGCCATGGTGGGCCAGACCTCCGAAGAAGTGGAGGCGGTTTTAGGGGCGGGTCAGTTTGGCATGGCCGAAGAAACCGCCTCTTTCCTCAATGCCGCCATCGCCTGGGCCGCCCGGGAAAACCTGGGGCTGGGCGAAGCCGTGGGCCGGCGTTTGCTGACCGCGGACTTCCCCCATAATCATCTCAGCGTCCTGGCCCAGGCCGCCGCCCTGGGCCTACCGGCAACAGTACACGTGGCCATCGGCACCGACATCATTCACATGCACCCGTCCGTGGACCCGGCGGCCCTGGGAGAGGCGACCCATCTGGACTTTCGCCTCTTTGCCGCCCTGGTCAGCCGTCTGGCCGGGGGTATGTATATCAATCTGGGTTCCGCCGTGCTTCTGCCCGAAGTCTTTCTCAAGGCCCTGTCCCTGGCCCGTAACCTGGGCCATACCGTCGAACCCATCACCACCGTCAATATGGACTTTATTCAACATTACCGGCCGTTGACCAATGTGGTGCGCCGCCCGACCCTGGGCTCAGGGCAGGGTTTCGCCCTCACCGGCCACCACGAGATCATGTTTCCTCTGCTGGCCGCCATGGTCACGGAATTGTGGCAGAGGGGAGAAACTTCATGGGTGTGACCGTTCGTTTCCAGGCGGGGGCGGTCGACATCCGGGGAGAGCTGCACGATACGGCCACCGCCCGGGCCATCGCCGCGGCTTTGCCTTTGGAGGCCACGGTGCATACCTGGGGTGACGAAATCTATTTCACCATCCCGGTCCGGGAGCCCTTGGACGAAACGGCCTCGGAACTTGTAGAGCCGGGAGATATCGGCTACTGGCCGCGTGGCCCTGCACTCTGCCTGTTTTTCGGTCCCACGCCCATCAGCGGCCCCGGCGAGATCCGGCCGGCCAGCGCCGTCAATCTCGTCGGCAGATTATCCGGCGATATCCAGCGCTTGCGCGAGGTCAGAGACGGTATTATAATAAAAGTTGAATTCGTCAAGGATTAATGCCCTGACTGCCGTTCCGGCAGATTCTCACACGTATAAGGAGAACCTCCACCCATGCCCATTTTTGAGTTCCATTGCAATGACTGCGGCGCCGATTTTGAAAAACTGGTTTTTGGCAGCGATCCTGCGGTTGAGTGCCCCCAGTGCCACAAAAACAACTGCGTCCGCCTCATGAGCGCCTGTAATGCCAAGATCGGCACCAAGTTAACAGCCACCTCCGCTGGCGGCGGCGCCTCCTGCACCGGCTGTGCGGCCACCAGTTGCAGTACCTGTCATTAATTTTCCGGTCGAACTCCCGGAGAGGAGGCCAGACCTCCTCTCCGCCGACCATCACGGCTCCCCGCCGGAAGCCGTTCCCATTGCTCAACCGCCGCCACCCCGAAGGCCCGTCCCATGCTCCCCATCGCCCCGCTCATGATTGAGCACCGTTTGATCGAGAGAATGATCCGTCTCATGGCCCAGGAACAAGACCGGCTGCAGGCCAATATTGCCGTCAGTCCCGAATTTGCCTTTGTGGAACCGCGCTTCCTCCAGGCGGCCGTGAGTTTTCTCCGGGATTATGCCGATGCCTGCCATCATGGCAAGGAAGAGGAAATCCTGTTCGCAGCTCTGCAGGCGAAGCCACTCAGTCCGGCGCACCGCCGGATCCTGCAGCAGTTGCAGGCGGAGCACCGCTGGGGACGGGAGGCCACCCAAAGATTAGCCTTCGCCACCCAGCGCTTCCTTCAGGGGCAGGAGGAAGCCGTGACCGACATCCTCACCGGCCTGGAGGCCCTGGTAACATTTTATCCGGCCCACATCGCCGCCGAGGACCAGGAATTTTTCCTGCCGGTCCTGGCCTACTTCTCCCCGGCGGAACAAGCGGCCCTTTTGCAGCAGATGCAGATCTTTGACCAGGACCGGGATATGGCTCACTATGAAGCATTGGTGGCTGCCTGGGAGGCTCAAGGCTGCAAATGCCATTTGTGATGTCCTCTGGGCGCCACGGCCCCCTTTTTCCCCCACCAGGCAAGCGGCTCCCAATCAACATCCTTGCCCTGGCTCTCTGGCTGGTGCTGACAGGAGGAAAACCGGCCCTGCCGGCAGCCCTCTCACCGGCCGGCAATCCCATCATCCCCGTCCGCCTGGGAGAAACCGTGATCCGGGCCGAAGTGGTGTCCTCCCCGGAAAAACTCTATCTGGGCCTGGGCGGGCGCCGTCACCTGCCCTGGGGCACCGGCATGCTCTTTCTGCTTCCCGAACGACAGGTGCAGTCTTTTTGCATGCGGGGCATGCTCATCCCCATTGACATCATCTGGCTTGACCAGAACCGGGTCATCGGCTTCCAGGAAAACCTGCAGCCCCAGGACCCCGGGACCTTTACCTCGCCGGGGCCGGTGGACTTGGTCCTGGAAGTGCCGGCCGGCTTCGTGGCCGCCACCGGCATACAGATCGGGGCCATCCTGTCCTGGGAGAAATAACGCCCCTTCCCCGGCCCTTACAAAAAAAGGGCGTCCACCTGGGGACGCCCCTGTCGAGATCTTGAGAAGAGACGTTAGATTTTAATCAGGCCGGCAGCCAGTTTCGCAGCCATGACCGTGTTCTTCATGAGCATGGTGATGGTCATGGGGCCCACACCGCCGGGTACCGGGGTGATGTAGGAGGCCTTTTCCTTGACCGCGTCAAAATCCACGTCGCCGGCCAGAATGGCTTTGCCGGTCTTTTCGCTGATGCCGATGCGGTTGACGCCCACGTCGATGACACAAGCCCCTTCTTTGACCCAGTCGGCCTGCACGTATTTGGGCACGCCGGCGGCCACGATGAGGATATCGGCCCGACGGCAGTGCTCAATCATCTTGTCTTTGGGGGTGCCGGTATGGACGCAGGTCACTGTGGCGTTGGCGCCGGGGAGCTTCTGCAGCATGATGGCCACCATGGGTTTGCCCACGATATTGGAGCGGCCCACCACGACCACTTCTTTGCCTTTGGGGTCGCCATAGCTGCGCACGATGAGTTCCTGGCAGCCGGCCGGGGTGCAGGGCAGGAAGGCATACTGGCCGATGAGGATGCGGCCCACATTTACGGGGTGGAAGGCATCCACGTCTTTGTTGGGATCGATGGCATAGAGGACTTTGTTGGTGTCAATGGTTTTGGGCAGCGGCAACTGCACCAGGATGCCATGAATCTGGGGATCCTTGTTGTACTTGTCGATGAGGGCCAGCAGGTCGGCCTCGGAAATGGTGGTGGGCTGGTTGTCCTGCACGGAATAGAAGCCCAACTCATGGGCGGTCTTCTGTTTGGCGGTGACGTAGCTGACCGAACCCGGATCCTCACCCACCAGAATGGTGACCAGGCCAGGGGTGATATTGTGTTTGGCCTTCAGGTCGTCTACTTCTTTTTTTAACTCTTCCCGAATCTGAGCCGCAACCTCGGCCCCTTTGATCAATTTGGCAGCCATATACCTCTCCTTTGGGATTGTGATGTAAACCTTTGTGCATTTTTTCATTAATTAGCAATAAACCGGGCAAGAGTCAATGAAAAAAAGACTTTTCCTCCCAAGTTGCCATTTTCCTTCCGGTTATTTCTCCTTGGGGAACCGCCGGCAGGACTTCCCCGGCCCCTCTTGACAAACCGGCCGGTACAGCCCACAATGTGCGCTATGTCGCAGTTACAGCCTTCAGCCTCGTCCGCCCGGCGCATCGAGCAGATGTTTTCGGGCATCGTCCCCTGGTATGATTTCCTCAACCGCAGCCTGAGTTTGGGGCAGGACGTCTATTGGCGCCGGGCTCTGGTGCAGGGCCTCAGGTTGCCGCCGCGGCCCCTGGTCCTGGATCTGGCCGCCGGCACAATGGACGTGTCCCTGGAGATCATGCGGCAACACCCCCAGGCCCGGGTTGTCGCCGCGGACTTCAGCCTCCCCATGCTCCTGAAAGGCCAGGAGAAATTGACGGCCCGCGGCCGGCCGGGCATTGTCCCGGTGGCCGCGGATGCTTTGGCCCTGCCCTTTGCCGACCGCACTTTTGCTGCCCTCACCATCGCCTTCGGAGTGCGCAATCTTCCCGACCATGCGGCGGCCTTGCGGGAAATGCAGCGGGTGTTAAAACCCGGTGGCATGGTGGCCATTTTGGAGTTTGTGCCCCCCACACGCGGTCTGCTGGCCGGTGTCTATGCCCTCTACCTCACCCGCCTGCTGCCTTTGGTCGGCAGGTTCTTTTCCCGCCATTCTTTTGCCTACAGCTATCTGGCCGAATCTATCCTGAATTTCCCGACAGCGCCGGCCTTTGCCCGATTCATGGCCGCGGCCGGCTTTCAAAATATCCACTGGCAGACCCTGACGATGGGCATTGTCGGCCTGTTTTATGGGGTCAAGGATGAAGGGGAATTGCCGCCGGCTGATAAGGCGGTCTCGTGAGGAAACGCCTTTTTCACTGCCCACTGCCCACTAACCACTGCCCACTGACCACTGCAGCCTCACCGCTGTAGTCTGGCAATGGCCGCCATGATCTCGCCGGTCAAAGCCGCAGCCGCCTCCGGCCCGGCGGCCTGGCAGGGCCGGCCCAGGCGCACAAGGACCCGGTAGCCCGGCGGTTCCGGCAGGTAGGAAAGGCCCAGGGGCAGGAAGGGCAATCTCTTTTCCGGCAGGTGTTTCTGGAGCCTCAAGAGCAGTTGGATGAACCGGTGTTTGCCCGGTCCCACTGCCTCGGGGACATAGGTCCCTTCGGGGAACAGCACGAGCTGCTCCCCGCGGTGCAGGAGGGTGAGCAGGGTGCGGAACGTGGACAGGGTCGCCTGGGGGCAGCGCCGGTCCAGGGGAATGCCGCCCAGGGCTTCGCAGAGCCGGCGGCTGGCCGGGTTTTGAAACAGCTCCACCTTGGCCACATAATAGAGCGGCCGGGGGAAGGTCAGACCGACGATGGGCACATCTTCCCAACGCTGGTGCTTGGGGCAGATAATGGCCGCGCCCCGCTCAGGCCAGTGGTCCAGGCCCTCCACCTGGAGGCGGAAATAACGCTGGAAGGTCTGGCCGGTGAGCCAGCGCATGCTCAGATAAAACCACCTGATCAGCCGATCCCGTTGCACCCCAACCCCTTGACGGTGCGCAGCTTACTGGCCACTGACCACTAACCTCAGGCGCCGCCGACCTGGAGGTCGGCGCTACTAACACATCGCCATGAACAGCTGATCCCTTTTCCCTGGCCACCGGCCTCAGGCGCCGCCGACCTGGAGGTCGGCGCTACTAACATATTGCCATGAACAGCTGATCCCTTTTACCTGGCCAATGACCACTGCTTCCTACCACTTTCCCCCTTCTAGGCAGTGAGCTCCTGCTCCTTTTTGGCGATGGCCAACATGGTTTTAATGACCGTGTCCGGAGTGAGGCTGATGGAATCAATGCCACACTCCACCAGGAAGGTGGCGAATTCCGGATAATCGCTGGGCGCCTGGCCGCAGATGCCGATCTTGCGGCCGTGTTTTTTGGCCAGATCAATAATGGTCTTGATCATACCCAGCATGGCGGGATGGCGTTCGTCAAAGAGATGAAAGACCAGTTCCGAATCCCGGTCCAGCCCCAGGGTAAGCTGGGTCAAATCGTTGGAGCCGATGGAGAATCCGTCGAAAATCTTGGCGAATTCTTCGCCCAGGAGGACGTTGCTGGGGACTTCCACCATGACATAGACCTCCAGGCCATCCTGACCCCGCACCAGTCCCATGGTCTCCATTAACTCCAAAACCCGCACGCCTTCTTCCGGGGTCCGGCAGAAGGGGACGAGAATTTTCACATTGGTCAGGCCCATATCATTGCGGACCCGCCGCAAGGCCCGGCATTCCAGGGCAAAGGCCGGCTGGAACTTGGGGTCATAGTAGCGGGAGGCGCCCCGCCAGCCCAGCATGGGATTGGACTCCGTCGGTTCGAAGAGATACCCCCCGAGGAGGTTGGCGTACTCGTTGGATTTGAAGTCGGAGAGGCGCACAATCACCTCTTTGGGATAAAAGGCCGCGGCGATGCGGGCAATACCTTGGGCCAGGCGGTCCACGAAATATTCTTTTTTGTCACTATACAGGGAAGTCCGGGCGTCTATCTGGCTCAAGGTTTCGGCCAGCCGGGGATTGGTGGCCGCCTCCTCCTGGAGTTGCTCATAGTGGATCAAAGCCAAGGGGTGAATGCCGATGTGGGAGTTGATGATAAACTCCTGCCGGGCCAAGCCCACCCCCTTATTGGGGATCTGGCAGTCCAGAAAGGCCTTTTCCGGCATGCCCACATTCATCATGATCTGGGTGCGGGTGGGCGGCAGGCTCTTGAGATCAACCCGTTCCACCTCATAAGCCAGCAGGCCATCGTAGATTTTGCCCTCTTCGCCTTCGGCGCAACTGACGGTGATCTTCTGGCCGGGCTGGATGAGGCTGGTGGCCTTTTCCGTGCCGATGACGCAGGGGATACCCAGTTCCCGGGAGACGATGGCAGCGTGGCACGTCCGGCCGCCCCGGTTGGTGACTATGGCTGCCGCGGTGCGCATCACAGGCTCCCAATCCGGATCGGTCATGTCCGTCACCAGGACCTCGCCGGGCTGGAACTGGGCCAGGGCCGCGGAGCTCTCAATAAGGCGGGCCGGCCCCTGCCCGATCTTGGCCCCCACGGCCTGCCCCTGGACGATGACCCGGCTTTTCTCCTTTAACTGATAGGTTTCGATGACGCTAAGATCCCGGCGGGCATGAACCGTCTCGGGCTGGGCCTGGACAATGTACATCTGGCCGGTGCCCACCTGGAGGCCATCGCCGTCTTTGGCCCACTCGATGGCCATGGGCCGATAGACACCACTGGCCTGGGTGTAATAATCCTCAATGTAACAGGCCCAGCGGGCCAGGGTGATGATCTCGTCATCCGTCAGGACAAAACGGCGCTGCTCTTCCTCGGAGGTGGCCAGGACCCGCACCGGCCGGGTCTCATCGTCGGTGTAGATCATCTTGACCTTGTGGTCGCCCATCTTTTTGCTGATAATGGGATACTTATCCATCTTCAGGGTCGGCTTGAAGACGTGATATTCATCGGGAGTCACCTGGCCCTGCACAATAGTTTCGCCCAGCCCGTAGGTGCCGGTGATATCCACCACGTCGGGGAAGCCTGTGGCCGCGTCCACCGTAGCCAGAACCCCGGAGCAGGCGGCGTCGGAGCGGACCATTTTCTGTACCCCCACGGAGAGGGCCACGGCAAACTGATCCATGCCCTTATCATAACGGTAGCTGATGGCCCGATTGGTGAACAGGGAGGCGAAACAGCGTTTGACCGCCTGGATCAGGGAGATTTTGCCCCGGATGTTTAAAAATGTCTCCTGCTGACCGCCGAAGATAGCCTCCGGCTGGGCCTCGGCCACGGCTGAAGAGCGCACCGCCACGTCCAGGTCGGTGCCCGAGACGCCATACAAATCTTCCAGGTCTTCATAGGCCTTGCCGATCTCGGCGACCAGGGCGGAGGGCAGGGGGGCGTCCAAAATCAGGTCGCGAATACGGCGGCCTTTGCGGACTAACTCATTGAGATCAGCAGGGTTGAGACCGTTCAGAACCTGGCGGATACTTTTTTCGATGCCGGCTGTTTTCAGAAAATAGCGGTACGCAGCCGCGGTAATGGCAAAACCGTTGGGGACCAGGATACTTTTGGCAGCCAGGTTGCGGATCAGATCCCCCAACGAGGCGATTTTCGCCCCCACCAGATGGATGTCCGCCATGCCGATTTCATCAAACCAGAGGATAAATTTTTCTTCTCTTGTGCCCATGGCTCCCTCCCTGCCGACTCTGCCCGCGACAGAATCTATTTCAAAAATTAAAATTAAAAAATTAGCATAGGTTGCTCATCTTGTCAATGAAGAGCCCGGCACTGTGATTGCAATATGATTGCGACCAGGGAGGGGTGACATTTTCACTTTGCCGATAGAGGGAAATTTTTATGTTGCGGAAACATAAAAATTCAGACCCCCAAGGTCCAGACGCCCCCCGGTCGGGGCAATTTCCCTGCCATTTTCCCGGCGTTGGGAGGGAACCCGGTTTTTTCCCGGCAGGAGGTAAAAAAATTTCTTGACAATAATTGTGATATATAGTACATGTAACGGCACCAGAAAACCACAGCCAAGTAACGCTGGTTGGAGGACCAAAAATAGTTAGCCAAATCTCCCTCCCAGAGGGAGAGCGGGGGAACCAACATCACGGGTGAATCCTTGGCCTTCGGGTCGGGGAGGGGCATGCTTTAGCTCTAACCCAGCAGCTAACCACGCAGGCATTAAAGCAAGCTATTGAGGCGATCCACCGCGGGATCCTCTAGTATTCTCATCCCGGCAACTTCCTTCTGAACCAGCACCCCCATACATCCACTCCAGGGAGAACTGTCCCCGCAGATGGAGCGGATGATTATTCCCTCAAAATGGCTGGCGGTTGAAAGGGAGGTAACCAATGAAGAAGACTATCGTTTTTAGCCTCTTGGCCATTTCCCTGTGGATTCTTGCCACCCCCCAACCCACCATTTCGTTGACCAGCGCCGTTGTCAAGGTCACCGCCTACTGCCATTCCGGCCGCACCGCTTCCGGCACCCGGGTACGGGAAGGCATCCTGGCCTTGAGTCGGGACCTGGAGTATCAATTGGGCATGCGGTTCGGTGATTTAGTGAAACTGGAAGGTCTGGGCACCTTTGCCTTTGAGGATCGGATGGCCAGCTACAAGCGGCGGCAGGCCGACATCTGGCTGCCGCGCTATGCCGAAGCCATGCGGTTCGGCGTTAAATATAATATCATGCTGGTCAAGATTATCTAAAACAGCGGCAGCGCCCTGAGTCGATGCAGACCCGAGCCGGGAGGCAGCCCGGCCGTGGTGCGACTATTTCAGGCGTTCCACGTAGGTCCCGGTGCGCGTGTCCACTTTCAGCCGGTCGCCGATGTCGATGAACAGAGGCACCTGAATCACCGCGCCTGTCTCCAACGTGGCGGGCTTGGTGCCGCCGGTGGCGGTATCGCCTTTAAACCCCGGTTCGGTCTGGGTGACCGTCAGTTCCACGAACGTGGGCAATTCCACGGCAATGGGCTGCCCTTTATAATAAAGGACTTTCAGATTGAGATTGTCCTGCAGGAAATCTTTGCTGTCGCCCAACTGCTCGGCCGTGAGATAGATCTGTTCGTAGGTTTCGTTATCCATGAAACAATACCGGTCGCCTTCGGCGTACAGGTATTGCATCTCTTTTTCCTGCAGATCAGGCCGTTCCACCTTCTCGCCCGAACGGAAGGTCTGATCAATGACCCGGCCGGTAATCAGATTTTTGATCTTGGTGCGGACAAAAGCTCCGCCCTTGCCGGGCTTGACGTGTTGAAATTCCACAATGATATAGGGCGTCCCCTCCCACTCGATCTTTAATCCTTTGCGAAAATCAGCTGTTGAGTACATAGCATGTCACCTGTCTGTAATCACCGTCGGCTTCTGCTGCGGTCTTAGGGGCGGCTGGGCGGTTTGGTCTTGGCAGCGGGGCTGGGCGGTGGACCCAGGGCAGGGGCCTGGGTGACCCGGGGACCCGAACCGACCTCAGGCGCCAATTGATAGATGATCTCGTTTTTCTTAATGAAACGCAGGTCCCGGCGGATGGTGTCTTCAATGTAATCCTGGTCGTTGCGGAGGCGATCGATCATCTTCACCATGCGGTCGATTTCATCCTTGAGGACCAGATTTTCCTGTTGCAGGCGGTCCCTTTCCCGGCGCAGGGTGTATAAATGGTAGAGCCCTTTATCGCCAAAGATAAGCCAACTCCCCAGGCCGATGGCCACCAACAGCAGGAAGGCCCAAAAAAATTTCCCTCCAGGGATCTTGCTGAGCAGTCGCCCCAGCGATTCCTTGCCCTTGGCGGGCGGCGCGGTTTGTTGACTGTGGCGCGAGGCTAAGGCCATGACCCTGCTTTCTGAGGAGATTATTCGTATAATCGCAAAAAAAACGGCCTCTGGTCAATCAAAAACTGCTTTCCCGCGCCAGATTTTTGTTTTAAATTGGAGAGGTTGCCCGGCCAACCGCGCCACCCCACAGCAATACCGGCCGCGCCGCCGCTCGAGGCCGGACCATTACAAGGCTATGCCATTGATATTCCACAAAGATATAAATAGGCCGGCGGCCTCCCCCCTGGGTTCGGCGCCCACGACCTGGTCCCTGCCAGGGGCCGACCTCAGCATGCAGCTCCTGGTCTTTGCCCTGGTGGCGGCAGCCTTCGCCAACGTCTATATCACCCAGCCTGTCTTGCCGGTCCTGCAGCAGGAATTCGGGGTCAGTGCCTCCCGGGCTTCGCTGACCATGTCGGCGGTCATCTTTGGCATGGCCCTGGCCAATCTGCCGTTCGGCGCTCTGGCGGATATGGTGGCGGTGCGGTGGCTCATCCTCAGCGGCGGACTGATGGTGGCCATCAGCGGTCTTATCTGCGCCCTGACCCGGGATTTCTGGCTCTTGGTGGCGGCCCGCTGGCTCCAGGGTCTGTTCGTGCCGGCCCTGACCACCTGTCTGGCCGCCTATTTGGCCGCCAACGTCCCGCCGGCGCGGCTGAACGTGGTGATGGGCTCGTACGTTTCGGCGACCGTGGCCGGGGGGTTGGGGGGGCGGCTCCTGGGGGGCTTTATCCACCCGCCCCTCCATTGGCGCTACGCCTTTGTGACCGCGGCGGTGGGCGTCTTGGCCGCGACCCTACCCGCGGTGCTGCGGCTGCCCGCCGGGCACCGCCCCCGACGGACCATGACTGCCCACGGTTTCCGGCAGATTCTGGCCGATGCCAGGACCTTCCGGCTGCTGCTCGTTCCCTTTGGCGCCTTTTTCGTGTTTTCCTCGTCGTTTAATTACTTGCCGTTTTACTTGGCCGGGCCGCCCTTTTTTGCTTCCACCCAGGTCATCACTTTATTTTACCTCACCTATCTCATGGGCATTATCATCGGCCCCCTGGCCGGCAGACTGAGCAATCGCATCGGTAACGGCCGGGCCATGATGGCCGGTGCGGCCGTCTTTGCCCTGGCCCTGTTGGCCACCCTGGTGCCGATCATGCTGGTCATTGTCCTTGCCCTGCTGGGCATCTGCCTGGGTTTCTTTACCATCCACGCCGCCGCCGCCGGCGCCTTAAACCGCTTGATCACCAGCAGTCAGGGCAAGGCTAATTCCCTCTATGTTTTATTCTATTATCTGGGCGGGGCCTTGGGCATAACCCTCAACGGCGCCGCTTATAACCACCTGGGCTGGCCCGGCGTGGTCGGTGTGGGGATCTTGACGCTGCTCCTGCCCGGCAGCATCGGCTGGGTAGAGCAGCAGGAGGAATAGGAGCGACCCGTGGTCCTCGAACCGTCTCAAGACCGGCAGACCCATCTGGTCTTTGTCTATGGCACCCTGCGGCAGGGCTTGCACAATCATCACCTGTTGGCCGGGGCCCGCTTTCTGGGGTCGGCCCGGACCAAACACCGCTACGCCCTCTATGTGGAATACTTCCCCAAAGTAGTCGCGGACGAGGCCGTCACGTCCATTCAGGGCGAACTCTACCTGGTGGACAGCTACACCCTGGCCCTGTTGGATGACCTGGAAGACCATCCCTTTGTCTACCGGCGTGAGCAGGTGCCGGTGCTCATGGATGACGGCGCCGAAACCCTGGCCTGGCTCTACTTCCACCCCGAGGCCGGCGGCCTCCTGGTGCCCGACGGCGATCTGGCGGCCTGGCTGCACGGCAAGAAAGATGAAGACCGCGAGCCTTGAGCCGCTATTTTTTCTTCTTCTCCGGTGGGGGCGAGGTCTTCACCATACTGCCGGACTCCCCGCAGTTGCTGCACTTTTTCGGCTTGCAGCGGACCTCTACCTCGGCCCCGCATTTCTCACAGGTGAAAACGGCCATTGTTATCCCCTCCACAATGCTGATTTCTTTTATGAATTCTCTTCAACCGCTGAGCAGCAGAGCCAGGCTGTCAGCCACGACCAGGCCCCGGCGGGTAGGACAGGCCCGTCCCCCGTGCACCGTAATCAACCCGGCCTGAGCCAATTCGGCCAAGACCCGGCCCGCCTGGGGGCAAGAGTCCAGCTCCGCAAGGGCAATCCCCTGGCGGGTCCGCAGTCCCAGGGCCAGAGCTTCCAGACGCAACTGGACCTCGCTTAAGGTCTCTGAGCCGGCAATGGCCAGCACCCCCTCTGCCAACTGCCAGCAGTACTGCGCCACCGAGCGGACGTTCCACCAGCGCCGGCGGCCGTCAAAGGAATGGGCGGCGGGCCCCAAGCCCAGGTAAGGGCCATGCTGCCAGTATTTGCTGTTGTGCCGGGAGATGTATGGTTGGCCCCGGGCAAAATTGGCCACCTCATAATGACAATACCCGTGCGCCTCCAACAACTCCGAGGTGGCCAGGAAAAAAGTCCGCTGCTCCTCCTCCCCGGGCAGCACCATTTCCCCTCTTGCCACGGCTGCCCCCAAGGGAGTGTGCTCCGCCGCGGTCAGCTGATAGCAGGACAGGTGCTCCGGTCGGTAGGCCAGCACCTCTTTCAGGGTGGTCAACCAGCCCGCCAAGCTCTGCCCCGGCAGGGCATACATCAGATCAACGCTGAGATTGGCCAATCCGGCCTCCCGGGCCAGTCCGAGAGCCCGCCGGGCCTGGGCCGCGTCATGCCGCCGCCCCAGAAACCCCAACTCGGCGTCCTGGAGAGACTGGACCCCGAGACTGAGGCGGTTGACGCCCAGATCACGCCAGAGACCGAGTTTTTCCAGGGTGACGTCGTCGGGGTTGGCCTCCAGGGTAATTTCAGCATCATCGGTAAAAACAAAGCGGCGCCGCAACTGGGTAAAAATTGTGGCCAGAACCCCGCCCGGCAACAGGCTGGGAGTGCCGCCGCCCAGGTAGAAGGTGTCGAAGGGTTGGGACCAGCCCTCCTCCTGCACCAGGGCTATTTCCGTCAACAGGGCCTGCTGCCAGTCAATCAGCACGTCCAAATCAGTGGTGGAGGCAAAATCACAGTAGCGGCATTTGCTCTGGCAGAAAGGTACGTGCAGGTAGAGGCCGGGCGGCATGGTTCAATCGTCCGTTTCACTCCGCAGCACCGCCACAAAGGCGCTCTGGGGGATCATGACGTTGCCCACCATTTTCATGCGTTTCTTGCCTTTTTTCTGCTTCTCCAGGAGCTTGCGCTTCCGGGTGATATCGCCCCCGTAGCACTTGGCGGTGACGTCCTTGCGGAAAGGGGGGATAGTCGAACGGGAAATGATCTTGCCGCCCACCGCCCCCTGGATGGCGATCTTGAACTGCTGCCGGGGGATCTCTTCTTTGAGGCGTTCGCAGATGCGCACCCCCCAGTCCCGGGCCCGGTCCTTGAAGACAATGGCGGACAGGGCGTCCACCTTTTCGCCGTTCACCAGGATGTCCAACTTCACCAATTCGCTCTCCCGGTAGTCGATGAGCTCGTAATCAAAGGAGCCATAGCCCTGGGTGACGGTCTTGAGCCGGTCATAAAAATCGTAGAGGACCTCGGCCAGCGGCATTTCCACATGGATTTCAATGCGCCCCGGCGAGGGATAGGAGAAGGTGGCGTTGACGCCCCGGCGCTCCAGACAGAGTTTCATGACCGCGCCCATATAGCGTTCCGGCATAATAATGCTGGCCCGGATGTACGGCTCAAACCCCTTCTTGATGCGGGCCGGATCAGGATACAGGGCCGGATTGTCCACCGCCACCGTAGTGCCGTCGGTAAGGAGAAATTCGTAGCGCACACTGGGCATGGTCATGATCAACGACTGATCATATTCCCGCTCCAGCCGCTCCTGGACAATGTCCAGATGCAGGAGGCCCAAAAACCCGCAGCGAAAACCCTGGCCCAGGGCCACCGAAGAGTCTTTGCTGTAGACCAGGGCGGCGTCGTTGAGCTTGTATTTTTCCAGGGCGTCCACCAGGGATTGATATTCATCGGCAGCCACCGGATAGATGGAGGAAAAGACCACCGGCTTCACCTCTTTGAACCCCGGCAGGGGCGCCGCAGCCGGCCGGGCGTCCAGGGTAATGGTATCCCCCACCCGGGTATCGGCCACGGTCTTGATGCCGGCAATGAGATAACCCACCATACCGGCGCTGAGCTCCGGCACCGGTTGCCGCTGCAGGCGGAAGAGGCCCACTTCCTCCACCTTATAGACCGCATTATTGGACATGAAGCGGATAACGTCCCCGGCCCTGAGGACCCCGTCAAAGACCCGAAAGGAAACAATCACCCCCCGATAAGGATCATAAAAGGCGTCGAAGATGAGGGCCGACAGAGGCTGCTCCCGACTGCCGCCGGGGGGCGGAATGCGGCCCACCACCGCCTCCAGGACATCGTCAATGCCAATGCCCTCCTTGGCGGAACACAAAATGGCCTCGTCCGGGTCCAACCCCAGCTCCCGGTCGATCTGCTCCTTCACCATCTCCACGTCCGCCGAAGGCAGATCAATTTTATTGATCACCGGGATAATGGTCAGATCATGCTCCATGGCCAGATAGAGGTTGGCCAGGGTCTGGGCCTGCACCCCCTGGGAGGCATCCACCACCAACA
>CALGOE010000102.1 GCA_937958145.1 uncultured Desulfobacca sp. | reverse complement strand
GGCCACCTGATCCTGGAGACGGCCAACGTCCTCCTGGATGAACAGTACGCCTCCGCCCATGTCGATGTCACCCCTGGGCCTTACGTTTTGCTGTCTCTCGGTGACACCGGCGTCGGTATGGATGCCGCCACCCGGGCTCGGATCTTTGATCCCTTCTTTACCACCAAAGAACTGGGCCGGGGCTCAGGTCTGGGGCTGGCCTCGGTTTATGGCATTATCAAGCAGAATCAAGGCCATATTATGGTATACAGCGAACCGCAACAAGGGAGCACCTTTAAAATCTACCTCCCCACTTATGCGGGCGCTGACGAAGCCCAACCGGCCGCCCCGGAATCCGCCGCAGCCCCGGGCGGCGATGAAACCATTCTGCTGGTGGAAGACAACCAGGCCCTTTGCCAGATTATCTTGCAGGCCCTTAAGCATCACGGCTATCGCGTCCTTGTCGCCAGCCATCCCCAGGAGGCGTTGGCACTCAGCCGCCGGCAGGCAGGGCCCATCCACCTCCTGCTCACCGATGTCATCCTTCCCGGCATGAACGGCCGCCAACTGGCCGATCGCTTGCAGGCAGTCCGTCCAGACCTGAAAGTCCTGTTCATGTCGGGATATACGCACAATGCCATCGTTCATAAAGGCGTATTGGATGAATCCGTGGATTTCTTGGCCAAACCCTTCCGCATCGCCGCGCTGCTGGCCAAGATCCGGGAGATTCTGGGCCGTTGCCGCCGGGAGGGGATTACATCGGCAGCCAAGGGCCCGGAGCCCAGCCGCTCTTCCTGACAGGTCGCTGCCCACGTGCCTTTCGGGGAGGGTATTAAGGGCCGGGGCCCCCCGCCCTGGCCCCAAACCGAGGCTTTTTCCACTCCCTGCCCGCAACAATTTGCTTGCATGGCCTAGCCGGACGCGGTAGGAAAAAGATGCCAGCTGTGGCAATTCATACCCCTTCTGGCAAAACTCCCAACAATCTCGGCGCAAGGAAGTCCCATGAACGTCATCTGGATGGTGCTGGTCTGTCTCAGCGTCCTGTTTGCGGTGGTGGGCGGCCGCATCGACGCCTTTACCAAGGCCCTCTTCGAGGCCGGCAAGGCCGCGGTGGAGGTCTGCCTCTACCTGGTGGGCATTGTCTCCCTGTGGCTGGGGCTGACGAAGATTCTGGAAGACTGCGGCATTATCTACAAAATGTCCAATTTTTTCCGGCCGCTCATGTCGCTCCTGTTTCGCAACCTGCCCCCCGGCCATCCGGCCATCACCAACATCACCCTGAACCTGCTGGCCAACGTCCTGGGCATCGGCAACGCCGCCACGCCATTGGGCATCAAGGCCATGGAGGACCTGCAGACCCTCAACCCCAAGCCCGACACCGTCAGTTTTGAGATGATGCTGTTCATCGTCATTAACACGGCCAGCGTGCAGTTGATCCCCTTTACGGTCATCGGCCTGCTGGCCAGCTACGGCTCCCAAAACCCCAACCGCATCATGCTGCCCACGTTCATCGCCACGGTCATCTCGGCCATCACCGCCGTGGCGATACTCTTCCTGTTCAAAAAACTCTACGACCGGAAAACGTGACATGGAAACCCTGCAACAATCCTTCCAGTACATTATCCCCTTGTTCATCCTCTTTACCGTGGCCTATGGCTTTGCCAAAGGCACGCCGGTCTACGAATCCTTTGTCTCCGGCGCCAAGGAAGGAATCGGCATCATTACCGGCATCTTCCCCTATGTCCTGGCCATTTTTATCATGGTCAAGTCTTTCCAGGCCTCGGGGGCGCACGATTTTTTCAAGGGGATCTTTGCCGCCGCCACCGGCCCCCTGGGCCTGCCGGCCGAGGTCTTTTCCATCGGCCTGGTCAAACCCATGTCCAATGCCGCGGCCCTGGGGATCTTCACGGAAATCCTCAAGACCCACGGGCCGGACTCCCTGACCAGCACCATCGCCGCCGTCATCATGGGCAGCGCCGAGACCACCTTTTATGTCATTGCGGTCTACTTGGGGGCCGTGGGCATCAAGAAATCCCGCTACCTGGTGCCCGTCTGCCTGAGCGCCGATCTGGTGGGGATTATCGTCGCGGTCATCGTGGCGCGGCTTTTTTGGTGATTTTCATGGGTGAGCAGTCATAGGTGAACAAAGCAGAGACAAATCATCCAATCCACGCCACGAGCCTCAGCCAATTGCAGAACACTCAACCTCTGGCGGAAGCTTAATTATACAGTTTATTGCTGCTGGCAGGCTGGGCCAGCCCTCTTTTCCCGTGCCGAGGGTGTGCACAACTTCCTGGTTTATGATCTTTTCTGCGGTTGACCAGCTTTCAGGGCCTCCTCTGCGACCACGATAACCCGTTGGAAGGTATCACCGCCCTTGTCAAGTCGCCGTGCCGTCATTGCATCGCCGACGATTTCTCATCACAAACCTTTTTTCTCAAAAAAACGAAACAGCAAAAGGCTGCCGATGATCCAGGCGATGATGACGAGCCAGTGATTCAGACCCAGAACCTGGGGCAGCGTCAGCCGTCCCAGGACCCCCCAGGAGAGCACCGTGGCCTTGAGGAACGGGTAGGCCTCGGCATAAAGACCGGCGCCCACCAGCATGCCGGCGATGCCCCACAGGGCGTCCCAACGGCCTTCGCCCAGGGCCCCCAGGGAGGTCCCGGGGCAGTACCCCAAGAGGCCCCAGCCGATGCCAAAAACCAGACCGCCGATGATGTTGGCACCCAGATTCAGGCTGCGGATGGACAACTTGACCATCCCCAGGTCACTGAGGAGGTAAACTCCCACCATGGCCACCATAATATTGGCCAGCATGAACTTGACGATGGTCATGTCCTGCAGTCGCAGCGCCCCCAATTGCTTGTCATAGCGCAGGACCCGGCCCTTTTGCAGGAGAAAGCCGAAAAGGACGCCGGTAATCAAGCCGTAGAACAAGATGGTCATGATGCCCTCCCGGACCCATACAGCAGGCGGGCCACCACCAGGCCGCCGAGAAAAAAGCAGATGAGGGCGACCAGGCCGCTGAGGGACAACTGCATAACCCCGGTCAAACCATGGCCGCTGGGGCAGCCGCCGGCCAGGCGGGCCCCAAAGATGGCGATGATCCCGCCAAAAAAGGCTGCTGCCGCCCTGGGGCCCTTGGCCGGTCCGAACCTGGCAGCCCACATATCAGGCACCGCCTGCCAGCGGTAGCTGCCGTCGCTGAGGGCCGAGAGCAACGATCCCAGGAAGATGCCCACCACGAACATCCACTGCCAGTCGATCAGGGGAACTTCCAGGCGGAACAGCTCCATCCGGGCCACCCGGGCCGGGGCGAACAGGCCTTCGATGAGCCCGGCGGTGCGGACAAAGGTCGTGGAAGCGCCAAAAAATTTGCCGACCAGCGCCACGGACAGCAGAGACACCAGTCCGCTCAGGGCACCGGCGACGTAGGGGCTCCAGCCGCTGGCTACATTCGGTCTTGTTGGCATGTCTATTGTTCCTGAGGATATTCCTTATCAGCCTGACCTGCTGGCAGCATGGTTATTCGGCTGACCAGAAATCACAGACTTTGCCCACCAGATCCCGGCCGGGCTTGAGGGTGGTTTTACCCGGTTCCCAGCCGGAAGGGGTGGCTTCCCCGGTGCCGCGGACATACTGACAGGCCTTGATCTGACGCAAAAGTTCGTTAACGCTGCGGCCCACCCCGGCCTGGGTCAATTCGATACCCACAACAATGCCGTCGGGGTCGATGATGAACCGGCCGCGGTGATCCAACCCGGATTCTTCATCGTAAACGCCGTACAGACGGCCGATGCGGCCGTTGGCATCGGAGAGCATGGGAAAGGGCAGACCACCCTCCACCAGTTTGGAAAGCTCGTGATCCTGCCAGGCTTTGTGGGTGAAATGGGTATCGGTGCTGATGGAGAGGACTTCCACCCCCAATTCCTGCATCTCTTTGTATTTATTGGCCAGTTGCGTCAATTCCGTCGGGCAGACAAAGGTAAAATCGGCGGGGTAGAAGAAGAGGATCACCCACTTGCCGCGATAATCCGATAGCGTGATGGTCGTAAAATCTCCATTGGCATAGGCCATGGCAGTAAAATCCGGGGCCGGCTGGCCAAGACGGGCAACTTCGGGCGTAGTTTCTGACATAAGACACCTCCTTAATTTTGCTCGGAAAGTAGTAGGCGTACAGGGTGTACGCCGGAATCATGGCAATAGGTAATTTGCTGCTGCTGCTGCCGCGCTAAAACTGCCGCGCCATATTGTCTAACAATTTAGTCATGTTTTCACCAATGTCCAGAAAGAATTGCTTCGGCGCCAGCATATCGGCAGGGGTTTGGATGTACGGACCAACAGTGAGCTCGTCGCCGCAGTTGTCGATGAGTTTCTGGACACTGGCTGCCGTGGACTCCAGGTGGAATTGCAATCCCACCACTCTGTTCGTATAGGTAAAGGCCTGATGCGGGCAGCCGCGACTGGCGGCGATGAGGTGGGTGCCGGGCGGCAGCGCCAAGGTATCCCCGTGCCAGTGGAATGCTATAAATTCTTGCGGGAAATTATGGAACAGAGGCGACTTGCGGGCGGCTGCGGTCAAGGTGACGGGGAACCAACCGATTTCCCGGTAAGCATTTCTGGTGACCGGACCGCCCAGGACATCGGCAATCAATTGGGCCCCCAGGCAGATGCCCAGAACTAATTTCCCGTGCTCGATGGCCTCGGCGATACAGGCCTTTTCCTGGGCCAGCCAAGGGTAACGGTCTTCTTCGTAGATATTCATGGGGCCGCCCATAATCACCAGCATATCGTACTTATCCCGGGCGGGTAGGGGATCGTCCGTGTACAAACGGGTCCGGGTAACCTGATGGCCCCGTTCCTGAGCCCAGACAGCGATCCGGGCCAAGTCTTCAAAAGGGACATGTTCGAGCGAGTGGAGGCGCATGGTTAACCTTTCAAAGAGAAACAGCCGATACAAATGAGAGGGGAAATTTATGGATTCTTTGCCAGCAACGCGGCGTTGTTGCCTGGATGCGGGATCACTGGCAACTATTGCCGATTTTCATCCTAAAAAATTGAGAAATAATATAATCCCTGATATAACTATCTGCAAGCAAATGTCTCCCAAAACAGCTTGTGAGGAAAATTCCAGATTATGAGGATGGTGTGATGAAAATCAGCCGAACCAAGGTATGGTGGTGCTTTACGATTGTCTTGCTGGTCTGGTTGGCGGCGGTGGGTTGCCAATCCATGGAACAGAAACGGGATAAATTTTTTCAGCAGGGACAGGAATTATTCGATAAGGGCGATTTTGTGCGAGCCCGCTTGCAGTTTAAAAATGCCCTGCAGATAGATCCCAAATACGCCCCGGCGCTTCTGTGGTTGGCCAAGACCGAAATGAAGCTGGACAACTTCCGCGGGGCCTTTGGCAACTTGAATCAGGCCGTGGAGCTTGACCCCAAATTGCTGGAGGCGCGTATCTTATTGGGGCGCATCTATCTCGGCGGCAAGAAATTTGACGAAGCCCAGGCCCAGGTCAAAGAAGTGCTGCAACTGGAACCCAAGAATACCGATGCTCTGCTGTTGGCAGCCACCATAAAGCTCATGCAGGGCGACATGACCGAGGCCAAAAGCCAGTTGCAGGAAATCAAAAAGATAGACCCGAAAAAATTTGAAGTCTACTTATTAGCGGCGCAGGTGGAGGCTTCCCAAAAAAATCTGGAGGGAGCGGCCCAGATTATCGATGAAGGCCTGCAAGCCATTCCCGACAAAAAGGAACTCTACATGGCCCGGGCCGCCCTGGCCGGCTCCCAGGGCCAGTTTGCTCAGGCTGAGCAGTATCTGCTGGAGGCAGTGAAATTAGAGCCGAAAAACCCGGCCTTGCAGGCGCAGTTGGCCCAGCTTTATGTCAATGCCCGGGACTTTGAGAAGGCAGAGAAGGCCCTGCGCCAGCAGATGGCCCTGGAGCCGGACAATGAGAAGCACGTCGTCACCTTGGCCCGCTTTCTGGTGGGCCTGAACCGGGCCAAGGAGGCTGAGCAGGAATTAAAGGGCTTTATTGACAAACATCCGGATAATAACGATGCCCGCTTTGCCCTGGCCGATTTTTACCTTTCCCGGCGCCAGGAAGGCAGAGCCATGCAAACTCTGCAGGGCATTGTGGACCGGGAGCCGACGGCACCGGCGGCCCAGCAGGCCAAGGGGCGCATGGCCGCCATCCATGCCGCCCGGGGACGTATTGCGGAAGCGGAAAAGCTGGTGAACGAGGTTTTAAAAGACAACCCCAAAGACATGGTCGCCACCCGCACCATGGGCATGTTGGCCCTCATGAAAAAAGACGGCTTAACGGCCGTCAATAATTTCCGCATTATCGTGCAGGATCAGCCCCAGAATCCCGAAGCCCGGCTCATGCTGGCTCGAGCCCACGTGGCCAATAATGAAAAAGAACAGGCCCGGGACCAGGCGAAAAAAGCTATTGAGCTCAAGCCCGACTACCTGGATGCCCGGCGTTTCCTCTACGGCCTGTACCTCCAGGATAAAGATTACCAGGGGGCCATTGATGCCATCCAGGGCTATCTGCGCTATAACGACAAGGACCTGTTCAACCTGTCGGCTCTGGGTGAGATCTATGCGGCCAAAGGCGATCTGGCTGCGGCTCAAGCCACCTTCAAGAGAATGATCGCCGCTGACCCAAAAAATCCCTTGGGCTATTTTGAGTTGGCCCGTCTGGAGCTGCGCCAGAAGCGAGTTGACGCCGCCATTCCCCATCTCACCGCCGCCTTGGCCCAAAATCCCGGTTTTATCCCGGCCCTCCAGGCGCTGACCGGCATTTATCTGGAAAAGAACCAGACCCAAAAGGCCGTGGAAGCAGTCCAGAAGAGTCTGGCCGCAGCCCCGGACAACCCCATCCTCTTGCAGATGATGGGAGAGTTGTCCCTGGTCCAGAAAAAGCCCCAGGACGCCATCCAATATCTGGAGAAGGCCTTTGCCCTGAATCCCCGGCAGCTGGGGGCGTTGCGCCTGCTGGTCATAGCTTATCAGCAGAGCCCCGATCAGGAGCAAGTGGCCCTGGATCTGGCCAATAAAGCCAATGATCCCAAGGCCCCGCGCTTCTACAGCCTGGCCGAGGCCATGTATTACGAGCGGCTGAAGGATTACCCCAAGGCCATGGAAGTCTACAACCGGATGATCGAACGGAATATCTTCGCCACCTTAGCCAAAAATAACCTGGCCTACCTGCTGGCCAATCAGCTGCCCAGTCCGGAAAATAATCAGCGGGCCCTGCAGCTGGTCACCGAGGCCCTGGATGAGGCCCCCGAAGACCCCAACATCCTGGATACCAAAGGCTGGATCCTGTTTCAGCAAGGGGACTATCCCCAGGCGGTAACGTATCTGGAGCAGGCCACCGAATTTGCCCCGGAAAATCCCACCATCAAATATCACCTGGCCGCAGCCCAGGCCAAGGCCGGCGATGTAGCTAAGGCCATAGAAATATTAGAAAAACTTCTGGAAACCAAAGTAAAGTTCCCGGATCAGGCCGCAGCCGAAACCCTGCTGCTGCAACTGCGCACCGAAAAAGACAAGGCCAAGCCTTAAAGGCTGAAATCTGACCAAGCATAACGCTAAGGGCGGGCCTATGTCCCGCCCTTTTTCGTGGGCCGAGCACGCACGGCAGCCTGGAGGCGCAAATCCTCTACAACTTTTTGATAAACTTGCGCCAGCTCTCGGGAGAAAGCTTCATCATCCGAACCACCGGGGACAGACCCAGACGCATGGTGGTTGATAGACAAGGACCGTGAGCGCCTACCTAAATCGAGAGGGCTTTGCCGCTTCTCCCTCATCTTTGAGGTCGGCGGCCACGCCCCGCAGGCCCGAAAGCAAAATCACGGCGCTGACCGTCAGGGCCGCCAGGGCCAGGGAGACGCCCCAGGCCAGGCCGGCCAGATCAGAGAGCCAGCCGATCAGGAAGGGCGAGGGCATGTCGCCGATAAAATGGATAATAATGATATTGAGGGCCACGGCCGTGGCCCGGCGGGAGGGGCCGGCGACGCTGACGATGAGGGTGGTAAGAAGCCCTGGGTTGAGAAAAAGCAGAAACACCGCCAGAAAGAGAGCAGTCTGATAGAGCCACGGCTCTTTGGCTATAATGACCAGGGCCCCGAAGGGCAGGGCCAGGGCCACGCCCAGGCCCGAGACCAGGAGATGGCCTTTGGGGGTACGGCGGAAGAGCCAATCGCCGCCAAAGCCACCGGCCAGGGTCCCGCAGCCCCCGGCTATCGTGGTCACCAGGGCCATGAGCACATTGGCCTCTTTCAGCGTCAGGCCTTTATCCACTTCCAGAAAATGGGGCATCCAAAAGGCCAGGCCGCCCAGGGCAAAGGTTAGAAAGCCATAGCCGATGGTCACCCGGACAAAGGTCGGTATGCGGAAGAGTTCAATAATCCCCTGGCATTGGCTCCGGCCGAAGTTGTGGCTGCCGGAAGCGCCTTCCTGCCGCCCGGCCCGCAGGCTGGGCAGGGTATAGACCAAGCCGGCCATAATGAGCCCGGGCAGACCGGCCAGGAGAAAGGCCCAGCGCCAGCCCCAGGCCGCACCCACCTGACCGCCAAAATAATAGGCCAGGGCGGCACCCACCGGGATGGTGGTATAAAAGATCCCCAAAACCCGGCCCCGTTGCCCCAGGGGCAGCATATCGGCCAGATAGGCCGGGGCCAGGGTCCCGAAGGAGGCCTCCCCCAACCCCACCAGACCCCGGGCCACCACCAACGCCGGATAGGTGGTCACCCAGAAGGCCAGGCTGGTGGCCAGGCTCCACAAGGCCGCGCCCAGCACCATAAAATTGCGCCGCCCAAAGCGGTCCCCCAGGTAGCCGAAGACCGGCGCCGAGGCCAGGTAGACCAGGAAAAAGGCGCTGCCCAGAAAGCCGAAGGCCTTATCCGATAACCCCAGGTCCTGTTTGATGAGGGTACTGACCGAGGCCACAATATAGCGGTCGAAATAGTCCAGCAGGTTCAA
>CALGOE010000101.1 GCA_937958145.1 uncultured Desulfobacca sp. | reverse complement strand
GCCCTGATCAGTGATGCCGGTCACATGTTCAGCGATGTGGGCGCCCTGCTCTTCAGTCTGGTGGCCATCACCTGGGCAGCCAAACCGCCGACCCCGGCCAAAACCTTTGGCTACCACCGCCTGGAGATTCTGGCCGCCCTTATCAATGGCCTGGTTCTCTGGGGAATCTGTGGCATTATCTTTTTTGAGGCCTATCAGAGGCTGTGGGAACCGCCGGCGGTGAAAAGCGGGCCCATGCTGCTCATCGCCGGCACCGGACTGGTGGTGAATATCATCTCGGCCTGGCTGCTGTTCCCATCCCAGGAGCGCTCCATTAACCTTAGGTCCGCCTTTTTGCATGTGGTGGCCGATGGTCTGGGATCAGTGGTGGCCATTACGGCCTCCTTGGCCATGCTCTGGCGCGGGTGGTATTGGTTTGACCCCTTAGCCAGTCTGTTGATCGGTATCCTGATCATCACCGGCAGTTGGCGTCTGATCCAGGAAGCTCTGGAAATTCTTATGGAAGCCACCCCCCGCCACCTGGATATCCAGGCAGTGGCCCAAACTCTGGAAGAAGTGCCGGGGGTCAAAAGTATTCATGATCTCCATATCTGGACCATAACTTCGGGGCTCTACGCCTTGAGTGTGCATGCCGTGGTCAATGGCAGCCGCCGGCGCGACGACGTCCGTTGTGAGATGGCGGCGGTCCTCAAAGAGGACTTCGGCCTGGAACATACCACCATCCAGATTGAAGAAGAGGCCACGGCCTGCGGGGAATTCTGCCTGTGGCGACCTCGCCTGTCAGGATGAGACCGTCCCGCTCCGGGAAAAAATTTTTGCAAGGATTCCGAGGAGGCAACATGCCAAGAGAAGATTGGGAATTGAAGCCCGAAGAGTTGCGCGCTGTGTATGCACCCGATGAGTTGGGTTTTGAGACCACTGCCGAACTGGCCTCCCTGTCGGAACAGGTGATCGCCCAGAACCGGGCTTTGCATGCCCTGGAACTTGGCCTGGGGATGAAGGACCACGATTTCAATATCTATGTCTCCGGTCAGCCCCGCTCCGGCCGCACCGCCATGATCCGGAATTATATCGAAAAGCTGGCGGCCACAGAAAAGACCCCGCCGGACTTTGTCTATGTCTACAACTTTAAAGAACCCGAAAAACCCAGGGCCCTGCAGCTGCCCACCGGTCAGGGCAAGGTCCTGCGGGATGACATGGACGAACTGATCACCACCCTGAAGATCCAGATTCCCGAAATCTTTGAGAGCGAGGATTACAGCAGCCGCCGGGAAGCCCTGGTGCATCAGTTTACCCAGGAGCGCAACAACATCCTGAAAGAGCTGGATCAGCGGGCCACGGAGGAGGGATTCATCCTCAACATCTCTCAGGCGGGCATGATGATCTTCCCCGGCCGCGACGGGAAGCCCCTGACCGAAGAGGAGCTCAAGGCCTTAACCGATGCCGAACGGGAAGAATTGCGGCAGAAATCCAATGCCCTTCATAATGAAATGAACGAGGCCCTCCGCAAAATCCGCCGCATGGAGAAGGAATTTCAGCAGGCCGAAAAAAAGCTGGATCAGGATGTGGCCCTCTTTGTCGTTGGTCATCTCATCGAAGAATTGGTGGAAAAATATCAGGGACAGCCGGAGGTCACCACCTATCTCAAAGAAGTCCAAGATGATATTCTGAAGAATATCGATGACTTAAAAAGGCGGCCGGGGCAGCCCACGCCTTTCCCCTTTCCCACCCCGGAGCCCAGCTTTGTGCAGTATCAGGTCAACGTCTTTGTGGACAATTCCGCCTGCAAAGGGGCGCCGGTGGTCGTGGAAGGGAACCCCACCTATCCCAATCTCTTCGGCAGCATCGAACGCAAGGCCCAGTTCGGCACCCTGCTCACGGATTTTACCCTTATCCACCCCGGTTCGGTGCATCGGGCCAACGGCGGCTACCTGATCATCAATGTCATGGACCTGTTGAAATGGTTCTATTCCTATGAAGCCCTGAAACGCACCCTGAAGGAGCGGGAGATCAAGATTGAGGACTTGGGCGAGCAACTGGGCCTGATCACCACCAAGACCCTGCGGCCCGAGCCCATCCCGTTGCGGCTCAAGGTGATCCTCATCGGCAACCCCTGGCTGTATCAACTGCTCTACTCCTATGACGAAGATTTCCATAAGTTCTTTAAAATCAAGGCCGATTTTGACTGGGAGATGAAGCGCACCCCGGATCATCAGACCCAGCTCCTGGCCTTTGTCCGCAGTTTTTGTGAAAAGGAGCATCTGCAGCCCCTCCATAAAACCGCGGTCAGCCGTTTTCTGGAGTATGCCAGCGAATTGGCCGACCACAAAAACAAAATGAGCCTCCAGGTGGGGGAATTGACGGACATCATTCGGGAGGCCAATTTTTACGCCAAGCGCCGCGGTCACGACCTGATTCTGGGCGAAGACATGGAAAAAGCCATCAGCGAGAAGATCTTCCGCTCCGACCTTTTTGAAGAAAAGATGCAGGATTACATCCAGGAGGGCATGCTCTTCATCGAGACCAGCGGCGCGGTGGTGGGGCAGGTCAACGGCCTGTCGGTGTATATGCTGGGCGATTATGCCTTTGCCCGGCCCAGCCGGATCACGGCGACGGTATCCCTGGGGCGGGAAGGCGTGGTGGCCATCGAACGGGAATCGAAGATGTCCGGGAACATCCACACCAAAGGGGTGATGATCCTGGCCAGCTTTTTGCGCAGCCGTTTTGCCCAGGATAAACCCTTGACCCTTTCGGCCCACCTCACCTTTGAACAGAGTTACAGCCTGGTGGAGGGCGACAGCGCCTCGGCCGCAGAACTCATCGCCATCCTCTCCTGTCTGGCCGAGGTTCCCATCGCCCAGAATATCGCCATGACCGGCTCCGTCAGTCAACGGGGGGAATTCCAACCCATCGGCGGGGTCAACTGGAAAATCGAGGGGTTTTATAAAGTCTGTAAAGCCCGGGGCTTGGACGGCAGTCACGGCGTCATCATCCCACGGGCCAACGTTCAGCAACTGATGCTCAAACCGGAGATCGTCGAGGCGGTGCGCCAGGGCCGATTCCACGTCTGGGCCGCCCAACACGTGGATGAGGCCATGGAAATCCTGACGGGCGTGCCCGCTGGCCGGCCTCTCCCGGAGGGCGGCTTTGAAGAAGGCAGCATTAACGCCCGGGTCGATAAAAAACTCCGGGACATGATGGAACTGGCCAAGAAGTTTATGAAGGAGGAAGAGGGCAAGAAGGACGAGGAGTAAGAGGAACCAGGGGACCGCGGCAAAAGACGCTGAGGCACCCTGCCCCCATCTCTTTGGCAGCACACCGGGCGCAACCTTCCAGCCCAAAAGTCAATGTTAACGAACGATGCCGCGCAACGCCTTGTTGAGGATCTGTCTCAGCGCTATCAATTGGAATGGGCTGATAGTCAGGTGGGCCCCATCAGGCTCAAATTACTCCAGATAGCCGATTTGGAGGCCTATCTGGTGCAAAATATCGAAGCCCACAACCTCTCCCTGGAAAACTTTCCGTATTGGGCCATGGTCTGGGACGGCGCCCTGGTTCTGGCGGATTTTTTGGTGCGACAGGCGCCGCAGCCGGGGCGGACCATTCTGGAGTTGGGGGCCGGTCTGGGCTTCGCCGGGCTGGCGGCTGCAGCCCGGGGCCATCGGGTCACCATTACCGACACCGTCCCGGATGCCCTGTCCTTTGCCCGCCTGAGCGCCTGGCAGAATAACCTGGACGAGGTGCAGGTGGAATATCTGGATTGGCAGGACCCGCACCTGCCCGGCCAGTTTTCTTGGCTGGTAGGGTCAGACATCCTCTACGAACCCGACTCTTTTGCGCCGCTTTTGCAGGTCTTCAAGCGCTACTTGCAGCCGGAGGGCAAGATTTATCTCACCCAGGGCATCCGGGGCCAGGGTCCCCAGGCTTTCTTTGAACTGGCCAAGGTATCGTATCAGGTGCGGTTTCAGGAAAAAAAGCTGCGCCAGCCGGAGGGCGATAAGAAGATCCTCTTCTTTGAATTGACCCCCAAATGAAAGAGCCGGAGAGATGACCATGCTGTGGGCTCCCGGCAAGTCCGGCCGGGTGCCCTCCCCTCTTGCCCCTTCTGTGGCCCTTACCGTCCCAGGAAGTAAACCCGCAGGGTATAAAAATCCGTCATATCGAAAATGACCAGGGGATCTTCCGATTCGGTGTACTGAGCCCCTTCCAGGCGTTTATTCACCTTTTCATCCAGGTGTTTTTTGATCTGTCCCGCCAGTTCGGGCTTCCCGGGCACGGCGACCTGAACAAGCTGCCGCAGGAACTCGAATTCCCGCAAAAAGACGGCTTTGGTCCGTTCCCGCAAACGCAGGCGCAAGGGTTTCAAACCGTCATCGTAGTAATCCCCGACATCTTCAAAATGTTTTTTAATGGTGGCCATGTCCCAGCGGACCATTTTCCGGTATTTGTCAGCATCCGGGTCTGCTAGTTTATCCGTGGACAGGGCGAGGATATTGATAGCCGGGGTAGTGTTGGCCCGGGTGGGGACGTGTTCAGCGGTGATGGCGAGGTCCGGATGGGAAGGATTCGTGATCACGAATCTCTGGCTGCCCGGGCTGCCTTTGCGGCCGGCGCTGTCTTTTTGGGCACTCCAGCCCTGGCGCTCCAAAAATTCCAACACCGGGCCGGCCGCCGGCATGAGGCTATAGATTTCGGCCATGGTGCTGGAGGTGGGGCGTTGATAGTCATATTCAGGAGACCGGGGCCGCGAGGCCGCCTGTTGTTCCCCTAAGGGGCGGGGACCGGCCGGTGCTTCCGGTTCATAAGAACGGGCCGGAGGCGTGGGCGCCGCCTCCGGGGCCTTGGCCACAGGTCCTGGCGCCGTTGCGGCCGGAGGTTTGAGGGCGGGAGCGGCGGCGTCGGGACGGATCCCCAGAACAAATTGATGGCCGCCCCGGGGTGCGGCCCGGCTGGTGCGCCAGAAGGTATAGGGCCGGCCAGGCACAAGATCAACCACGATCCTGACGCCATCTCCCCCTGGTATGGCCATGGTCCGGACCTGTTTGACCAACTGTTCGTCGCCAGCTTGCACCACTGGGACATCAAAAACCCGCGCCTTGGGGAAATCGATGATCAACTGGGGGGCCTGCGGGTCCACCACGGGTTGAATGGTCGGCTGGTCGGGGCGACTGAGGATCATGGTCAGGAACGTGGTTCCCTGGACCCAGCTCACCCCCAGGCGGGAAATAATCAAGTTATCGCTTTGGGCCCATACCGCCGGCGGCAGCAAGGCCGCAAAAGAAAATAAGAAGCCCCAAAAAAGCAGGACTAGAAAGTGCTTTCGCCTCACCCGAAACCTTTCGCACCTCAGCAAATGGTCGCCAGGAAGATAATTAGTCTCCATCCGGAAACCATAACCATTAATAATAATTCCACAATCTGTATTTTTTGCTGACGCTGCCAGGGAAATTTTTATACCGTCATTCCAATAACATATTTATCTCGTTAAAGATGACCAGTCCGATAGGGGCGAGCCGACGGCTCGCCCCTCCATCGTTGCACCTCACCGGCGCCTGCATGGCAATGGCGTTTTATACCTCGCCCTTAATGCCTTCTTGCCCAAAAAAGAACTTTCCGGATGGACACTAATTCAATAAACAATACAGCGCGCACCAGGGAGAGGGCAACAGGCGCCCGTGCCCCTGAAAATCTTATATCTTGGGTTACAATGATTCTGAGGCGCAGGATTCCAGTCTGTCTACTTTTCCCGGTTAAAGGTGATACATTTATCAACCGGACAGCCCTCATGCCATTGGCCGGTGATATCCACGGCCAATTGTTGAAGGCCATTCACAGGGGTGCCAATGAGGATAACGCCCTCTTTAAAGTAGAGCCAGACGCGGCCATCCTGGACGCGCCATTTTAATTTGACGGAGCGGTTTTCGTCCACCCAGTTCCAATCGGCTTCGCCATTGTCCTTGAGCACCAGTTCAATATGGCCTTTATTGGCGATGGACTCGGCGCTCTTATAAGTACCCACAAAAGGCTGCCGGGATTCGCCGCAGGCCCAGAGGCCCAGGCAACCCAGGAGGACCAGACTCAGAGGCAAACGTTGCCATACGGATCGACTCATATTTTTCTCTCCCGCCAGACAAAGCCGCCCCGGTCCAGGACAAAGAGGCGATCATAGAAGTAGATTTGCACGGCCATGAGCAGCATGCCGGCATTTTTCAAAACTTTCCACCAGTTCACCGGTTCGCCCACTTCCCCCACGCAGCCGCAGTTGATGGGGTATTGATGGAGGATGGCATTCACCAGCCCGACGATAAAGATGACGTTCATCCCCCCGATGAAGATGGCGGCAGTACGGGTGCGAATCCCCAGGATGAGGAAAAGACCGGCCACCAGCTCGGCCCAGGGCAGGATGAGGGCCCAGAGATTGACCCCCCAGGCCGGCATAAGCTGATATTCCACCACATTGAGGGCGAAGACCGCCGGCCGCATGATCTTGCTGAGGGCGAATTGGATAAAAATAGCGCCCAAAAGCAGTCGGCAGAAGACGGCCAGGTAGGGACTGCGCCGCACCGGCGGAATGAGGATGAGGAGAAAGATGGAAACCGGAATCCATTCCAGGAGACCGACGAGGCCAAATTCCATGGGCATGGGCGGCTTCGGGGGGTTTTCCTCAATGGGAAAGACCTTTTCCCAGGCCGTATAATCACCCGCCAGGACCATAACATTTTCGTAGCCCAGATCCTTAAGGGCGTGAGCCAGGTCCAGATCAAATCGTCGGCTTAGGGTGCCCCCGTAGATCAGCATGGGAGTCTCGGGGGTGGCCTGTCGCTGCTCCAGACGGAATTGGAACAACGGCGCCATCAGGTCGAAAAAGACCACCTGGAAATTTTCCGCCCCCTTGATGCGCTTCTGTTGGAAAAAACTGTCCTTGCGGGCGTCGATGACGATGAGTTCACCGGCTTGGTATTTGGCCAAGGCCTCTTGTATGGCAATGGTTTTGATGGTGTCGGCGCGGCCCCAGCCCTGGATCAACGGGATCTGATTGTCATTGTAGAAATTGAAGATCAGGGCGAAAATTATGCTCAAGCCGCCGATCAGGACAAAATCAAACCAGGAGACTTCCCGGATGCGTACCTGATGGATGGTCTCTTTTTCCAGGCGCCTGTCCGCCCCTACCAGCCATTCGGTCAGCTGCTTGATAATCGCCCGCGCCAACGGGGGATTGTCATCCAACAGCTTATCAAACTCTTCCCGACTGATTTCCGTCAGGACCGTATCCTCGGCAGCCTCCACCGAGGCAGTCCGGGGTTGGCCGGTGACAATGGCCAATTCACCGAAATAGGCCCCAGGACCCAACTCTGTGAGATCGGTGCGGATGCCTTCGGGGCTGAGGCGGAAGACCTTGACCTTTCCTTGGCGGATCACATAAAAATTATCCGGCATATCGCCTTGCCGGACAATAATGCTGCCCTGGCGGAAGGTCTTTTCGCTGCCGATTTCACAGATGGTCAGGGAAATAGGGCAGGCCGGGCCTTGTGCGGCTTCCTGTCCCCCCCCCCGGCTCTGACCCTCAGTCTTTTCTTCTGCGTCCATAAACGGTGTCCCCTTCCCACCTTGATGGTGCTCCAGTGCTCTAAGCAGCCTTGCGGGTCCGTTTCTTTAAACGATTTATCCGCTTGCGCAAGATATCAATAGTCTTCCGGCCGGCGGCGGCACTCCGCGCTTCTTCTTTCTGAACCCGCAACGCTTTGATTTTCTCTTTCAGTTCCCGCACATTGACGGATTTTGCGGCTTTGGGGCCTTCATCGCTGATGCCCTTGATCTCTTTAATGGCGGCGATCAGCTCCTCTTTGTTCATGCCATGGACACCGACGATTTCGCCCAAGGTGAGGGCATACTCCCGGAGCTCCTTGGCGGTCATGCGATCCAGTGGTTTCTCTTTTTTCTCTTTTTTCTCTTTTTTTCCCATAGTTATCCTACCTAAGCGTAAAATCGAGCGTTAATTTTATTCGCTTTTTATTTTATCTGCAAGCTTCATAAAAGGCGTCAACAAATCGATGGGGATGGGGAACAACGTCGTGGAATTCTTTTCCGCGGCGATTTCCCGCAAGGTTTGCAGGTAGCGCAACTGCAGGGTAATGGGTTCCTGGGCCATAATATGGGCCGCTTCAGACAGTTTGGCGGCGGCCTGGTATTCGCCTTCGGCGGCAATGACTTTGGCCCGCCGCTCTCGTTCGGCTTCCGCCTGCCGGGCCATGGCCCGTTGCATTTCGATGGGCAGGTCAATGGCCTTGACCTCTACCAGAGTTACTTTGACCCCCCAGGGATCGGTATGCTGGTCCAGGATTTCGGCCAGTTTGAGATTGATCTTTTCCCGGGCGGACAGAAGTTCGTCCAACTCCGATTGGCCGCAGACGCTCCGCAAGGTGGTTTGGGCCAACAGGGCGGTGGCCTGGAAAAAGTCCTGGACTTCTATCACCGCTTTGACCGGATCCATGACCTTGAAATAGACCACGGCGTTCACCTTGACGCTGACGTTGTCCTGAGTAATGACGTCCTGAATGGGGACATCGTAGGTGACGATCTGCAGGTTCACCTTGCGCAATTGATCAATGATGGGGATGAGGATGATGACGCCGGGACCTTTGGGCTCAGGCAGGGCCCGGCCCAGTCGAAAAATGACGCCCCGCTCATATTCGTTGAGGATTTTGATGGCGCTGAAGAGGAAGAAAACCACCAGAACCAGGATAATAATAGGGGAAATGGCCATACTGTCTCTCCTTGCTCAGGATTTTGCTAAACGCCGCACAACCAGACGCAAGCCGTGCATCTCGACGACCTCCACCGGCGCATCTTTGGGGATGAATTCCGTTGCCTGGGCATCCCAGTAGGTGCCCTGGACCAACACTTTGCCGTGGGGGTTAAGGTCGGTTAAGGCCACCCCCGGCTCACCCACCAAGCCGGCTCGGCCGGACAAGGGTTTGCGCATCTGGGCCCGCACCGCCAGACCGGTGATTACTAAAAAGAACAGTGAAATGGCGCCGATCACTGTCAACAGGACGCTCAAAGAAATGGCCATGCCCGACCCCTGATCCCGATAGAGCATGAGGCCGCCCAGGGCCAGCGCAATGATACCGGCAATGGACAAAAGACCATAGCTGGTAACATAGATTTCCAGGAGAAAAAAGATAAAACCCAGGACCAACAGCATGAGGCCGATAAAGTTGACGGGCAATGTCTGAAAAGCATAAAAGGCCAACAAGAGGCAGATGCCGCCCAGAACCCCGGGCAGGACGGCGCCGGGGTGCGCCAGTTCAAAATAGAGTCCAGCCAAGCCGATCATCATGAGGATGATGGCGATGTTGGGGTCGGCCAGGCGTTTCAGAACCCGGTGGCGCAAGCCGGCACTGAAATAGACCACGGTGGCGTTGGCCGTTTTCAAGGTCCGGCTCTCCTGATTGAGACGGATGACCCGGCCATCAAGCTTTTTCAACAGGTCAAGGAGATCATCGGCCAAGATCTCCACAACCCGGAGTTTTTGGGCCTCTGTGGCCGTGATGGAGACACTCTGGCGCACCGCTTTTTCGGCCCAGTCAGCGTTGCGCTGCCGTTCCGCGGCCAGGGAACGGACATAGGCGGCCATATCGTTCACCACCTTGGCGGCCATTTCCTTATCCATCTTTTGGGTGCCGATGGCCACGGGATGGGCCGCGCCGATATTGGTCCCCGGCGCCATGGCGGCCACGTGGCTGGCCAGGGTGATGATCAAGCCCGCCGAAGCGGCCCGGGCCCCTTTGGGGGAGACAAACACCACCACGGGCACCTTGGCATTGATAATCCCTTGGGCGATCTGGCGCATGGAGGTGTCCAGACCGCCGGGGGTGTCCAGTTCAATAATAAGTGCTTCGGCCCGAACCTTCTCGGCAGTTGCCAGGCCATCCAGGATAAACTCGGCCATACCGGGGTTGATGGAACCGCTGGCGGTGAGAACGTAAACCTCCCCAGGATCATCGGCAACAGCCGTATTAAGGGCACCACCAGCCATGATGATGGCCAGCAGTAACCATCCCACCCACCACCGGGCCATACCAGGCCTCCAGTCTTGTCGTTGTAACATTTGCGCCAAAGGAATCCGTGCTTCGGTCAGTGACTAGGGTGCGCCGCATTCCTGGGTGGAACCCTGGATCTTTTCCAAGGCATGCGGTAGGGCCGGCAGGACGACGGCCAGATTTTCCCGCACCGCCTTCGGGCTCCCCGGGAGATTGATGATCAGGGTCCGGCGGCGAACCCCGGCAACGGCCCGGGAGAGCATGGCATGGGGTGTTTTGGCCAGACCGGCCGCCCGCATCGCTTCGGCCAGACCGGGGATAGGCCGCTCCAGCACCGCCATAGTTGCTTCCGGCGTGACATCCCTTGGGGTCAGACCGGTGCCGCCGGTGGTCAGGATCAGATCCAGACCGTCCTCATCACACCAGGCCACCAAAACGGCGCTGATGGCTTCCTGTTGGTCCGGTACCAATTGATACCGGGCGACCTGAAAGCCGGCGGGCAGCATCTCCCGAATAGCCGCAGCGCTGGTATCTTCCCGTTCTCCTGCGGCCCCCCGGTCACTGCAGGTCAGAAGGCCCACTCGGAACATGAATCACCTCGATGGGATCATGGGGCCGGACCGTCCCGCCCCGCAGCACCCGGGCAAAAATCCCCTCCCGGGGCATGACGCAATCGCCCACCGCCTGTTTGATGGCACAGCCATGATGACAGGCCTTGCCGATCTGGGTCACTTCCTGTTCGACGCGGTGGCCAAGGCGCAGGCGGGTGCCCACCGGCAGGTGAGGGATATCCAGACCTTGGGTGGTGATATTTTCGGCAAAATCACCAGGGTGCAGATCAAGCCCCTGCCGCCGCATTTTTTCAATGCTCTCTATGGCCAGCAGACTGACCTGCCGATGCCAGTCACCGGCGTGGGCGTCGCCCTCCAAGCCATGGTTCTCCAGGACCATGGCCTGGGAAACGTTTGCCTTTTTCACCCCGGTGGTGGCACTGATGGAAACGGCTACCACCCGGCCCTGGGATAAGCCGATCTTGGGTTTGGTTATCATTTTTTAATAGGAGAAAAATGTCCTGGCCACTGCCCCCTGGCCGCGTTGCTACTCTTTTTCCCTCTCCGCCTTCAATTGGGCAATGACCTTTTCGGCCAGGGCCGGGGGGACCTCTTCATAATGGGAGAATTCCATCTCAAAGGTGCCGCGGCCGCCGGTCTTGGAGGTGAGATCAGGTTGATAATGCTGTACTTCGGCCAAGGGGACATTGGCCTTGATGATCTGCAGATTGCCCTCGGCATCCACGCCCAGAACCCGGCCCCGACGACCGTTGAGATCACCGATGATGTCCCCCATGAACTCTTCGGGGACGGTAACGGTCAGGAGCATGATCGGTTCCAGCAGGGTGGGCTGGCAGGCCAGGAAACCTTTTTTAAAGCCCATGGAGCCGGCGATTTTGAAGGCCATTTCCGAAGAATCCACTTCATGGAAGGAGCCGTCATACAGGGTGACCTTGACATCCACCACCGGGCAGCCGGCCAGTTCGCCTTCCTGCATGGCCTCCACAATACCCTTTTCCACGGCTGGGATGTATTGTTTGGGGATGACGCCGCCGACGATTTTATCGACGAACTCAAAGCCACCGCCCCGGGGGAGAGGTTCGATCTCCAGCCAGGTATCGCCGAATTGGCCCCGACCGCCGGACTGCCGCTTATATTTGCCCTGGACCTTGGTGCGGCCTTTGATGGTCTCGCGATAGGGGATCTTGGGGGTCTTGAGGTTGACTTCCACCCCGAACTTGCGCTTGAGCTTCTCCACCGTGGCTTCGATGTGGACCTGGCCCATACCGGAGAGGAGAATTTCTTTGGTCTCGGCGTTGCGGGCCAGCTTCAGGGACGGATCTTCCTCGATGAGGCGGGCGATGGAGGAATAGACCTTGTCTTCATCGCCCCGGCTCTTGGGTTCCACGGCAAAGGTGACCGTGGTCTTGGGAGGCTCGGGCACCGGCAGGAGAATGGGGTTGGCCTCCTCGCAGAGGGTCTCGCCGGTGACCGTCTCTTTCAGTTTCGCCACCGCGGCAAAAACGCCCGGTCCGGCCGCTTCCACAGACTTTTGCCCCTTGCCCTCGGGCAGGAAGAGTTGCCCGAAGCGCTCCATGGTCTCTTTATTGGCGTTATAAAAAGAGGAATCGGATTTCAGGGTGCCGCTATAAATCCGGAAGATGGTGAGGCGGCCGGCGTAAGGATCGGCCACCGTTTTAAAGACATAGGCACAGAAAGGCCCGTCTGGATCGGGCGGCAGACTGACTTCGGCCTTGGTCTTGGGATTGATGCCCACCACGGCGCCGCGATCGCTGGGCGAGGGCAAAAAGGCGTTCACGGCATCCAGGAGGAGAGAAATGCCGGCCATTTGGGAGGCGGCGCCGCACAGAACCGGGACAAAATTGCCGGCCAGGGTTCCCTGCCGGAGTCCTTGCAGGATTTCTTCAGGAGTTAACTGCCCTTCCTCCAGGAATTTCTCGATGAGCTCATCGTCTGATTCGGCGGCAAAATTCAAGAGCTCGCTGCGCTGGGCTTCGGCCTCTTCCTTCAAGTCAGCCGGGATGGCCGTTTCGGCGGCTTTGCCACTGGCATCGAAGGTGTAGGCTTTGAAGGCTACCAGGTCGATGATGCCCTTAAATTCGGCCTCCCGACCGATGGGGAGTTGCAACAACACCGGCTTGGCTTTGAGGATATCCCTGATCTCCTGGACCACTTTTTCGAAGTTAGCCCGCTCCCGTTCCATTTTATTGATAAAGAGTAAACGCGGCAGGTTATACTTATCGGCGGTGCCCCAGACTTTTTCGGTCCCCACCTTGACACCGTCGACGGCATCGACGATGACCAAGGCACTATCGGCGACCTGGAGGGCCGCCCGCGTTTCGGCCAGAAAGTTGTCATCACCCGGCGTATCCACAAAATGGACGGCATGCTTCTTCCAATCAAAGTGGTGACAGGCTGCAGAAATGGAAATGTGGCGTTTAATCTCTTCGGCCTCAAAATCCAAGATCGAACTGCCGTCATCCACTTTGCCCAACCTGGAGGTGGCTTTCGCTGCAAAAAGCATGGCTTCTGCCACCGAGGTTTTGCCTGCGCCGCTGTGGCCGATGAGTGCCACATTGCGGAGATGATCAAGTTTTCCAGCCATGCAGGTCCCCCCGTTCCTCAGTAAGATAATCTTATTTTGTCAGAATTAACATTTTAACCAAAGCCATCAGTAAAACACAAGAGGGAAAGAGAATTTTGTGAATCCTGGCACATCCTCCCCCCTTGGCGAATCATTAGATCTGCTTTATTATAATAAAAAGTATCCTCGAGGCATCCCCAGAGGCAACAGAGGTTCATTGCTTATGACGAGCGAAAACAGAGTTGAAATCGTCATTTACGACGCCCCGACGTTGGCCACCACGAGCGGCTCCGGTTGTGGCTGCGGTTGCGGCGGCCATGGGCACGATCATGCCGGCCATGACCATGGCGACCCCCTGGCGCGGGTCAGTCTGGAGTTCCAGGCCAGGGCCTTGGCCATGACCTTGGAACGGGAATTCCCCGGCAAGGTGGCGGTGGAATACATCAACGTCCTGAAAGACCCCCGGGGTCCCAAGCTGCCCCAGACCAAGTTGTTGTGTTCCCTGACGTATCCGCCCCCTCTGGTCTACATCAACGGCCAGGGCCGGTTTGCCGGCTCGTTGCCGGTGGAGCGCATCCGGGAGGAGGTCTCCCGGCATCTGGCCACGACTTCCCATTAGGCCATGGCCACCCGTCCCCAGCGCCCGGCCGTCATTACCCTCTTGACCGACTTCGGTTATGAGGACGCCTATGCCGGGATCATGAAGGGGGTCATCCTGAGCATTAATCCTTGGGTGCGGCTGGTGGATCTCAGCCACGGGGTGCCGGCCCACAATATTGTTTTTGGGGCCCTCATCCTGCAGTCAGCCTGGCGGTATTTCCCGCCGGGCACCATTCATCTGGCCGTGGTGGATCCGGGGGTGGGCTCAGGCCGACGGGGTCTGGCCGCGGCGGTGGGTGAGCACCTGTTTTTAGGTCCTGACAACGGCCTTTTCTCATTGGTTTTTTCACAAGAAAAACCAAAAATTATCGTCAGCTTGGAAAATTTTCGCTATTTTTTGCCCCAGGTTTCCGCCACCTTTCATGGCCGGGATATTTTTGCG
>CALGOE010000100.1 GCA_937958145.1 uncultured Desulfobacca sp. | reverse complement strand
GGCGCTGCGCCAGTCGTTCCAACCGGCTGCGGATCCGGCGCTGATGGCTGCCTTCCCAAAAGACCCGCTGGCATTGGGGGCAGACAAAGAACTGCTGATGCCGGAGCGCGATATAGTCGGGAACCCGGCCTGGCAATTGATCGGGCGGCAGCGGTTGCAATGGCAGGTTGCAGTCGCTGCAGCGCTGTAAGGGCTCCCACGTCTCCGGGGCCAGTTGGAGCCGCTGGCAGATCTCCAGCAGTTGCTCTTCCGGGTCCTGGGAGGTCAAAATAATCAGGTCAGGTCGGCGGCGTTTGGCCGGCCAGGTCGTTTGTCGGGTGAGCACATAGACCTCCCGTTGCCAGGGTGGGAGTTGCTCCTGGGCTTGGGGAGTGAAGTGCACCTGGACCGTATCAAACCCGAGAAGTCGGAGCCATTTAGCCAACTTGCCCAGGGTTTGATCCACGTAAAACTTCATGGCCCGAAAGAAACTACCCGGACCGTGGCCGACAGGGGCAGATCCCACGCTTCGGCGGCCACGGGGGCATTAAAAGTGACGTCCCGGTAACGCACCCGCACCTGACTCTCCTCCTCTGCAGCCGTCAGGCGGATGTCGCTGGGGCCGGAGACGCCGCCGCTGAGGAGAAAATTGCTGAACTCGGCCCGCAGCGTCTCCTGTCCCTGGAGAGAAAACCATTGCGCTGAGAGGAGATGCAGGGTTTTGGCCTCAACCGTCAACTTTACCTTTTCCTGGGACTGCCGGTCGGTAAGCTCCAGGAAGTAGACCGCGGGATCGGGGTTTGGCAGCAGCACAGGTTTTTCATAACGGGGGAAGGCCAGGTGGCCGGTCAGGGCCGCCAAAAAATCTTCCTGGGAGATCACCACGGGAAGGAAACGGCTTAGGTTTGCGGGCGTGGCCGGCCCCCGATACAGCTTGCTGTCGCCATATACCAGGAGTTTCATTTCCTGCCCGTCATTGACAAAGGTGACCAGCGACTGGCCCCAGAAATTCAGAATATCCACCCGCAGTCTGTCGGGTTTAACTGCGGTTAAGAGGATGTTGCCGGAGTAATTTTTTTGGGGAGAGGTAACCGCCACATTTCCCCGGGCTTTCAGGCCGGTGACGGCCGCCGCCCGCTCCTGAAGCTGTTGCAGTAACTCATCGGCCGAAGCGATCAGGGGACGATCACCCGCCGGGGCTGCGGGCAGCCGGGCGCAAGCGGCCAGGCCGATGAACAAGAACAATAGCCAGAGAGAGTTGAGCCGAAGGTCACGGCAGGTCATAGCGGCAATCCTTGCAAGAGGTCCTCGATGTATTTGATTTTCCGGCGCAGTTCGTTCACGTTGGGATTATTCAGGGTAAGGGCCTTGCGGTAGAGGCGCAGGGCATCCTGGAAGCGGTATTTTTTCAGATAGGCGTCCCCCAGATGTTCGGCGATGACGGCATCCTGGGGCATCTTGGCATGGGCCTGTTCCAGATAAACGATGGCTTGGTCATACAACGCCTTTTTGTAATAGACCCAGCCCAGGCTGTCGATGATGTAGCCGGCATCGGGCTTGAGGGCCAGGGCCGCCTGAATCAGGCGCTCGGCCTCGGCCAGATCCTTCCCCTGGATGGCATACATGTAGCCCAAAAAGTTCAGGGCTTCCGGGTTCTGCGGCTCCAACTCCAATACCTTGGCGATGTAGCGCTGACTTTCTTCGGGCTGTTTCTTCTTCTCAAAGATGACCGCCAGGCGGAAGTTGACTTCCACCGGATTGACCCCTTGCTGCAGGGCTTGCTCCAGGGTCGCGATAGCCTTGGTAAAATCACGGTCTTCTTCGTAGAGGGAAGCGAGGGTCAGATACAGTTCGGCCTGTTGCGGAAAGAGGACCAGGGCATCTTGCAGGACTTTCACGGCCTGGGGCATTTTCTTCTGGCGGGCGTGGAGAATGGCCAGGCGCAGACGGGCCGGGATGTAGGTCTCGGACTGACGGCTGATCTGTTCGTATTCGCGTTGGGCTGCGGCCAGATCCCCCTTTTCTTCCAGAGCCGCAGCCAGGAAAAATCTGACCTGATCAGGGCCTTTTTGAGTAATGAGGATTTCCCGAAATTCCCGGATGGCGTCGTCGAAGTAGCCCTGTTCAAAAAAGAGCAGCCCGATCTTAAAAGGAGTCTCCGGTTCGGTCTTGCCGATGGTCTTGATCGTGTTAAAAATTTTGACTGCTTCGGCGTAGCGCCGGGTGCGGAGATAGACCCGCCCCTGGCTGGCCATGGCCCGGAGATTCTGCGGATCGAACTGAAGGACTTTGCGGTACCAATTCAGGGCGCGGGCGTGATGGTTTTCCAGCTCATACGCCAGCCCCATTTCCAACATGGCCGGCAGAAAATCGGGCCGCATATCCAAGGTCTGACGGAATTCTTTCCGGGCTTCGGCCAACTGTCCCTGGTCCAACAAGATCTTGCCCAGATAAAACCGGGCGATGAAATGCCCCGGTTCTCTTTTTAACAGATTTTTTAACAAGGTGGTCGCCCGGGCATAATTTTTCTGTTGGGCGTGCAGGTTGGCCAGAAAAACCACGGCCTCAAAGTTGTTGGGGTCCAGGACAATGATTTTTTCGTATTGGGCGATGGCTTCCTGGAGCTGATTCATGCCGGCGTGCAATCCGGCCAGGAGTTGGTGGGCCTCCAGGTAGTTTGGGTCGAGGCTGATGGCTTTTTCCAGATTGGCCAGGGCTTCTTTGAGCTCTCCCTGGCGGATGAGGAGGGCCGCCAGTTCGGTGGCCAAATGCACAGACGACGGATCAATCTGGCTGGCGGCCTTATAGGCCTCCACTGCTTCGTCCAACTCCCCCCGGAAGAGGTGGAATTGGGCGGTAAGATAGTGTTGATAGGCCGTCACCGGGAACCCGCCGGGCTCCTTGCCGGGAGCAGTGCTCTGCCACCGAGACTGATGATGACAACCGGCCAGGAGGACGATACCCAGCAGGCAGGAAACGGTATAGAGCCCCAGGCAAAATTTTGGCGAAACAGCGCGTTTTGAGAGAAAAATTATGAGCGGCACAGATTTCTCAAGGCATTTGGAAATAACAATCACTTAGGCACAAAAACATACTATACAGTAAGCATATCCCAAGCGGGTGCAAGAGGTAAAGAATTATCGGTCGGAAAAATTTCTCCCCCCGAGATGATTCCTTGGCAGATGCAGTCCCGGCTCGTAGTCCGGCACGCTTGGCCCGTCATTGCAAGAGACGTGGCCGGCCAAGCTGCAGGGAAAGAGAAGCAGCGTGTCGGCAATTGCAACCAGTTCAGGCTCTTTTAATCCGGTTCCGATGTTAAGGCCTGATAATGGTGAAAATCGGGGATTTCATGCTGCATAAACTGACGCAGTTTTTTCAGCAGTCTTTCCTCGATCTGGCGCACCCGTTCCCGGGAGATATGGTGCTTGGCGCCGATTTCCTGCAGGGTCAAGGGGTTTTCGGCCAGCAGGCGGCGATCCAGGATGTCCCGTTCATTCTCTTTCAGGGTTTCCCGAAACTTATCCAGACGCTCGTGGAAGATGCTGCGCATTTCCTCCCGGGCCAGGTGTTCATCAGCCGCGGTTTCCCCTGAAGTTAAAAAATTGATGTGGAGTTCTTCAGAGTCGTTTTTCAGAGGCGAGTCCAGGGAAAATTCCCAGCTGCCCAGACGCTGATCCATCTCAATGACTTCCGATTCCTTGACGTTGAGGCGGGTGGAGATTAATTTCGGGTCGGCCTCAAACCCCTGGGCCCGCAGGCGTTCTTTTTCCTTTTTCAGACTGAAAAAGAGTTTGCGCTGGGCCTGGGTGGTGCCGATTTTGACCAGCTTCCAGTTGTCCATGATAAATTTCAGGATATAGGCTTTGATCCAGAAAGAGGCATAGTAGGAGAGTTTTATGCCGCGGTAGGGATCGAATTTTTTGATGGCCTGCATGAGGCCGATGTTGCCTTCCTGGATAAGGTCGAGGAGGTTGCGCATCCAGTATTTTTGGAAATCCATGGCGATTTTGACCACCAGCCTGAGGTTGGCGGTAATGAGCTTATAGGCCAGGTCGCGATCGCCGGTTTCAGCGTAGAGGGTGGCCAACCGTTTTTCCTCTTCGGGTTGCAGAAGAGGATAGCGATTGATTTCCCGCATGTAGCGTTGGAGGGCATCAACCTCCACCAGGCCCGGTTCCGCCGCTTCGGAGGGGGCTTCTTCCTCCTCAAACAAGGTTGCTTCGATCTCCGGTGTCGGCTCGCTGTAATCGTCGCTGAGATCGTCGTTTAAATCAATGATAGGTTTGGTGTCTTTCATGGGGTAACCACGCAAGGTGCCCTGGGCACCGGTTGAGATGCCTTTCAGGTGACACGAAAGGCAGGGGAGAGGCTAAGGCACCGCCGGCGGCTGCGCCGCTGGTTTGTTACCACAGCAACCGCATCTTGATGCCCTGTTGTTGGAGATACTCTTTAATGGCGGCGATGGTATATGTGCCGAAGTGCACCATGGAGGCGATCAGGGCAGCATCGGCCTGGGCCTGGGTGAAGACATCATAGAGATGTTCCGGCACCCCGGCGCCGCCGGAGGCGATGACCGGAATGGGGACGGCCTCGGAGATCAGCTTGGTCAGGGTCAATTCATACCCGTTTTGCGTACCGTCGGCGTCGATGGAATTGAGGCAGATCTCCCCGGCCCCCAACCGGACGGCCTCCTGGGCCCACCAGAGGGCGTCCAGGCCCATGGGGGTGCGGCCGCCGTTGATGACAATCTCGTAACCGCTGGGTATCCTGGCAGATACCGGGACCTGTTTGACATCCATGCCCAGGACGATACACTGGCTGCCAAAGGCTTGGGCCCCTTGGGCGATGATCTGGGGATTCTTGACTGCCGCCGAATTGACGCTGACTTTTTCGGCCCCGGCCAGGAGGACGGCGCGCAGGTCCTCCAGGGTGCGGATACCGCCCCCCACGGAGAAGGGGATAAAGATCTCCTTGGCCACCTGCCGCACCACCTCGATCATGATATCCCGACGATCACTGGAGGCGGTAATGTCGTAAAAGACGATCTCATCGGCGCCCTGTTCATAATAGAACCGGGCCATCTGCACCGGATCGCCGATATCGATATTGTCTTTGAATTTGATCCCCTTGGTGGTCCGGCCATCCCGCACGTCCAAACAGGGGATGATCCGTTTACTGAGCATGGCGAGGGTTCCAGTTGAGAAAATTTTTCAGGAGCAGCAGGCCGAAGCGGCCGCTCTTCTCGGGATGAAATTGGGTTGCCAGGATAGTGCCAGCCCCGATGATACTGGGAAATTCCTGGCCGTAGTCGGTAACCCCCAGGATCAGATGGTCGTAAGCGGGGCTGGGGTAAAAACTATGGACAAAGTAGAATTCGGCCCCGGGCGGGATGCCGGTCAGGACCGGATGGGCCCTGACCACCCGCACCTGATTCCAGCCCATGTGGGGTATTTTCAGCCTTTCCCCGGCAACGGCAGTCGGGGTCAGACGTCGGACCTGGCCGGGCAAGAGACCCAGACACGGAGTGTCCCCTTCGGCGCTGTGTTCGAGAATGATCTGGGCTCCCAAACAGATGCCCAGGATGGGTTTTCCTGCCTGCCAGGCCGCCCGGAGGGCCTCGTCCAGCCCCAGACGCCGGATCTGCGTCATGGCCTCGCCGGCGGCGCCAACACCCGGGAAGACAATTCTGGCGGCGCCGGCCACAACGGCCGGATCCTGGGTGACGACGACGTCCGGCGCCAAGGCTTTCAGAGATCGTTCCACGCTGGCAAGATTTCCCGCCTCATAATCAAGAATGGCGATCACTTGACAACTGACACCTTTACGAGAATATTTCTATTTCTTTAAAGAATTTATCAATAATCGGCAGCAGAGTCAATGGAATTCACAGGAAAGACGTTCAAGGTGGCTGGGGGGATGGATTGCAAGGGGAGGGAAAGGGTTGACTCCTGGCCATCCTCCCCTTGCCAGCACGGCGGCAGCAAGATACTAGGGCTTCAGTTCCTGGATCTGACCGCCCATTTTGTTATCCCGCAGTTGTTTGGCCACTTTTTCGGCCTCGGCCTTGGACTGGTAGCGCTGGGTATGGATGATGAAGGTTGGGCCGTTGTTATCTTTACCCTGCTGGATATTGACCTTAATGCCTTTCTTGGCCAGGTCCGCCGCTGCTTTTTGGGCTTCGCCGGCGGTCCGATAGGAAGCGACGCGAATCTGGTAAGTCGAGGCTGGCTTTTTCTTGTCGGCGGCCGCGGCTGGAGTGGCAGTCCCGGGCGTCATCGCGGCGGTGTGCACCGTTTTTTCTTTCTGGGCCGTTGCCTTGGCGGGCTTGCGGGCCGGTGAATCCAGACTGTTCTGAAAATTGAGCCTGGCGGCGATACTGTCATGGGCCTCCGTCTTGGCCGCACCGGCGCCTTTGCCTTTCTTGACCTCGCTGCGAGCCTGTGCCTCCGTTTTTTTGGCGGGTTCAACGGCAGGGACTGCCGCGGCCTTTACCGTTCCCTTGTCCGGCGGCGGGGCCACAGCAACAGGAGAGGTTGGCGGCTGGCTCTCGGCGGCCGTTGGCTTGGCCGGCTCGGCCTCGATTTTTGGCCCTTCTGCCGTGGGCAGGACGGGTTGGACGGCGGCTTCGGGATTGGCCGGGGTCACACCGAGACGGACAGCGACTTCCGTTTTATAGAGGCCGAGACGCTGGAGCCACCGGTGGATATCGCCCCGACCGGTGAGCACCCCCAGGACAAAGACCCAGACCAGCAAGAAGATGGAAATTGCCCCATACCCCAGAACTTTGGCAGAACTTTGGAGCAGCTTCGTGGTTTTCTTGCCTTTCTCTTTATGCTCTGACTGTGACACGGCTCCCCCCTTTGGCTCTTGCCCCTCTCCACCGGATCAGTCCCTGATTTTTTCACCCTGGCGGGCGAAGGTGGGTCAGGGGGTTAAATGGTCCGCTATTGCAGGAAGCTGCAGAAATCCTCGTTTCAATTTCAGGTGCACAGGAAGCCTGTTTTAGCCGTTTGGCCGACTACATGGTCTCCGGGGCCTCAACCCCCAAGAGCCGCAGGCCATGGTCCAAGACGCTCTGGATGCCCCGAACCAGAAGCAGGCGGGCCTGGGTAAGTTCCAGATCATCAGACAGAAAGCGGTGTTTATAATAATAAGCGTGCAGTTCTTTGGCCAATTCCGTGAGATAATAGGTTATGCGGTGCGGTTCCAGATGCCGGGCCGCTGCGGCCACCACGTCGGGGTAGCCGGCCAGGACTTTTAAAATGGCCATCTCTTCCGGCTGGCTTAAACGCGTGAGCACGGCGCGATCCGCTTCTTGCCAGGCAATCCCCCGTTCGGCCGCCAGGCGAAAGACGCTGGCCAGCCGGGCGTGGGCATACTGGACGTAATACACCGGGTTTTCACTGGTCTGTTTTTTGGCCACCTCCAGGTCAAACTCCAATTGGGCGTCGGCCCGGCGACTGAGGAAGATAAAACGGGCCACGTCCTTGCCGACTTCGTCCATGACCTGCCGCAAGGTGACAAACGTGCCTCCCCTGGTGGTCATGGCCACGGGTTGGCCTTCCCGCAGCAGGCTGACCAGTTGGACCAGGAGGACCGTCAACCGTTCCGGGGCAATCCCCAGGGCTTGCACGACGGCCTGCAGCCGGGGCACATAGCCGTGGTGGTCGGCGCCCCAGATGTCAATGACCTGATCAAACCCCCGCTGAAATTTGAGCCAATGATAGGCGATGTCAGAGGCGAAGTAAGTGGTGACCCCGGTCTGGCGGCGCACCACCCGGTCCTTTTCATCGCCGAAGGCGGTGGCCCGGAACCAGAGGGCGCCGTCGGCTTCGTACAGGTACCCCTGATCCTGCAAAGTGGCCAGGGCCTTATCCAGAATCTGCTCCTGGAACAGACGCGTTTCCGAGTACCAATGATCGAACTGCACTCCGAAATCGGCCAGATCCTGCTGGATTTCAGCCAGGATGGCCTCCCCGGCAAAACGGCCGCAGCGCTCCAGGGTCTGGCTGTCCGGATCGCCGGCCGGCACCGGACCGTGGGCAGCCAGGTAGTGCTGAGCCAGCGTTTTGATGTAGTCGCCCTGATAGCCGTGTTCCGGGAAGGTTACTGACAGCCCTTGCAGTTCCTGGGCCCGCCGAAAAAGCGACAACCCCAGGGTCTGCATCTGCAGGCCCACGTCGTTGATGTAATATTCCCGTTCTACCTGATGGCCGGTGGCCGCCAGGATGTTGGCCAGGGCGTCGCCCAAGGCCGCCCCCCGACCGTGGCCGACGTGCAAGGGGCCGGTGGGGTTGGCACTGACAAACTCCACCTGGACTTTTTTGCCAGCGCCCATGGTGCTGTCGCCATACTTGCCCTGGGCCGCTTCAATATCGGCCAGGACCTGCAGCCAAGAGGAGTCCTCCAGGAAAAAATTAATAAAGCCGGGGCCGGCGATGTCGACCCGGGCCAACATCCCGGGAGGCGGGTTTAAGGCCTCCCGGATCAGTGCAGCCACCTGGCGGGGCGCCTGCCGGGCCGATTTGGCCACAACCAGGGCCACGTTGGTGGCAAAATCCCCGTGTTCCGGAATCTTGGGGATATCCACCTGAAAAATTGGCAGATCCCCGGTCGCGATGACGCCGTTTTTTTGTAAAACCAACAATGCCGCCGAGATGAGATCGGCGACCCGCTTGCGCATGCTCATAGGAATGTGGGTTATTGCCTCAAGGGCATTGGAATGGAAAGGAACTGTATTTTGGCTTTAATGCTGATCTTGCCAACAATGTAGACGGAAGGCCGAAACCTTGTCAAGAATATTATCCTGATGCCGATCTTATTTCGAGGGCAAAGTAGAGCTGTCCTCGACCGAGGCTTTTTCCTCGGGCAGTTTGACCGTCACATCCCGGCAGAATTCCAGGCATTGGCCACCGGTAAAGGAATACTTCTTTAAGCAGGTCTCCCGCCAGGCACAGACCAGACAGATGAGCGGTTCCTGACGGAGGTCTTTTTCTTCCATGGGTTATTCTCCTTTATAGCGGCGATAGTTGCTGTTGCCCAACAGGCAATAGACTTCGTAGCTGATGGTTTCGGCCCAGGCGGCCAGTTCTTCTGCCGTGAGGCGGTCGCCGCCGTCCGCGCCCAACAGCGTGACCTGGTCTCCTGCGGAGACCTCGGGTAAATGGGTCACTTCGACCATGGTCAGATTCATGCACACCCGGCCGCGAATCGGGGCCCGCTGGCCGTGAATGAGAACCTGGCCCCGGTTGGACAACAGCCGGCTGTAACCGTTGCAATAGCCCACCGGCAGGGCTGCCAGGCGGATGGGTTGGGCAGCAATGAAGGTCCGCCCGTAGCTGATGCTGCTTCCAGCCGGTAGATCTTTGATCTGCAGGATCTGGCTGCGCAGGCTCATAACCGGCCGCAGGGGCACGGGCGGGGGGGCCTCCTCGGATGGAGGGGAGCCATAGAGGGCAATCCCGGCCCGCACCATGTCCAGATGGGTATGAGGCAGGGCCAGGATGGCGCCGCTGTTGGCAATGTGGCTGGCCGGCGCCGGCCAACCCCGGTCCCGGACCTGGCGCCGCAGGGCGTCGAACTCCTCCACCTGCTGCTGGGTATAGGTCTGGTCCAGCCAGTCAGCCGTGGCCAGATGGGAGATGAGCCCGGCCAGTTCCAGTTCCGGCAAACCGGCCAGAAATTCCAAAAACGGCAGGACTTCCGCCGGCAACAGGCCCAAGCGGCCCATCCCGGTGTCAACCTTGACGTGGACTCTGGCCTTGCGGCCCTGCTGCCGGGCCTGGGCGGCCAGAGCGGTGGCGATATCCGGGCGAAAGAGGGCCACTTCCAACTCGGCCTGGACCGCCGCCGCCGCCTCGCCGGGCAGCACCCCCATGAGCAGGAGGATGGGGGCGTTGACGCCGGCCTGGCGGAGGCGGAGACCTTCGTGCAGGTAGGCGACCCCGAAATAATCAGCTCCTGCCTTCTCCAGGGTCCGGGCCACCGGCACCAGGCCATGGCCGTAGGCGTCGGCCTTGACCACGGCCATGATCTTGACGGTCGGCCCACACCACTGCCGCAGTTGCCGGAAATTAGCCCGCAGGGCGTCCAGGTCAATGGTCAGGGCCAGCATATCCGACAGCCAGTGCGATGGCTCCGCCGGTCCGAGGCCGGTTGCTTCAGGCCTTGTGGGCAGCATGGTCTTTGGCAATTTTTTCCTGTAGTTCTTGGGAGGCGCGGGCCACCCCTTGGGCCATTTCCTGTTTATAATCCCGAAGTTGTTGCTGCAGCCGGGGATCCTGGCGGGCCAGGATCTGCACCGCCAGGATGGCGGCATTCCTGGCTCCGGCAGAGCCCAAAGCCATGGTGGCCACGGGTACTCCGGCGGGCATCTGGGCGGTGGCCAGCAGACTGTCCAAACCCTGCAACGGCGAGGAGGCGATGGGGACGCCGATGACCGGCAGGATGGTCTGCGAGGCCAAGACTCCGGCCAAATGGGCGGCGGCACCGGCCACGGCGATGATCACCTGCACACCCCGGGCCTCGGCCTCACTGGCATAGGCGTGGGCCCGAGCCGGGGAGCGATGCGCCGAGGCCACCACCACCTCATGGGGTATCTGCCAGCGTTGCAGCAATTGCACTGCCGGTGCCACCTCCGGCCAATCGGAGGCACTCCCTAAAACGATCCCGATCTGTACCGCTGTATCTGCCAAAAAAACCTCCATGTGGTCATTCTCAGTGAGTAAGTACGAGGCTCTGAGTTAAAGTCGCAATCGGCAGGCTTTATCCTCCCGCCTGTATCCATGCTATTGATACTGAATATAAATCGGCGTCGGCACAAAGCGGAGGATCTCTGCCGGGGTCATCAGGGGATCGCCCTTTTTGGTGTCGTTGTGGTAAAAGAGCTTAAAGCCGGTGAATTGCACCGGTTCGGCGATGATGTAATCCCGGTAGGAATCCCGCTTGAGCCAAGGGGCGCCCCAACCATCCATGTTCATAACGATCTGGACATTGGGGCGCAGGATAATATTTTTTGAGTTGGTCACCATGTTGCGGGTAAAGCGATGGACCACAAAGACCTTGGGCGGCAGATTATATTTTTCCACCAGACCCTGCAAAAAGCCCGAGGCATAGTTGATATCCGCGGCATCGTAGGTGCCGATCTTGGTACCCGGCCGTCGGCCGCTGGGGCCCATATTGAACTCGGGATCCATGCCCAGATGCACGTCCGGATTTTTAAGGATCCACTCAAAGCGCGGCAGGAGGTGGCGGATATTGTCCATGCCGGTCTGGATGTCCAGGAAGAGGATGGCGTTGATCTCCTTGGCCCAATCATAGACCATATTGACAATGTGGTCGGGCATGACCATGCGGTAGAGGCCGGCCTTGCCCGGCTCGCCCTGGGCCACCACCGTCACCAGGTGTAAGGCAGGCTGCACCGGTTTGCTGGGATCGGCTTTTTCCCAGCGGGCCACTTCCTGTTTGAGGCGGGCCAGCATTTCGTCCTTGGGGTATTCGCCCAAAACTCCCATGCGTTTGGATTGTGGATTGCCGTAATAGGCGACGATGCGTTTTTCGGGCAGAATAGCTCCTGGCGGGGGCGGTGGGCCCTCCACGGGCCAACCCTTCTGGCGGGCAAAATCCGGATCTTCCCCCACGGCATACTTGACTTTGGGCGGTGCCGTCGGCGTTTCCCCGGCGGCGGTGGCCGCCTCTGGTTGCGGCTTGGCCCGCTTGGCCGCCTGGACCTCCGTGCTTCCTAAAGACAGGCCGGCCAGCAGAACGGCCAACAACAGAATTTTTCCAGCGAGTTTGCTGGCCTCGGCGGCACCGGTTGTCAGGGATTTCCTGAGCGGCATCGTCAACTCCTAAATGAGTATTGCTCCTGAGGATAGGTCACCAGCCGGGGAGTGGGGCAAAAAAAGGCGGGGCCACCGGGTGACAATCTGTTTGCACCCGAAGCGGCCTGTCCGGCAGGTGAGCCAAGATTGCCTGAGTTTACCACAAAACTGTACCGGAACAAGAGGAGAAGAAAGGGCCGCGGCTTTTTTTGGCCCTATAATGTGTCTTAGGCAACGAGTAAATTTATCGGCGCGGCTCTTATTCTTCCACCGCTGGGTCGGCCAGGACCGCCCGGAGGGATTGCAGTTCCTGGTGGAGAAGCTGCACCAGCTCGGCGTCGGGCGTGGTTTGGGCGGCAGGCACCGGCGCCGCGGCCCGTCTGGCGGCCAGATACTGTTTGACGCCCGTGAGGGTGTACTTCTCTTCCTCCAGGAGCCGTTTGATCTCCAGGATCAGGTCGATATCAGCCTGGCGATAAAAGCGCTGTTTGGAGAGATGCCGGTTGGGAGTTACGATTTGAAACTCCGACTCCCAGTAGCGCAAAACGTGCGGATTGACTCCGGTGAGCCGGCTGACGGCGCCGATGCGCCAGAGTTTCGGTTTGCCTTTGTCAGGCGCCATGGCTCAAGGCGCAACCTCAGGCTCGCAGTCTGGCACCCAATTCTTTGGCCAACCCCTGGATAATGGCTTCGTGCCAGGGGTTGACGTCTTCTTCGGTGAGGGTGCGGTCCGGATCCCGATAACAGAGATGAAAGGCCAGGCTGCGTTCGCCGGCCGGGACCGGCGGCCCGGTATACACATCAAAGAGCTGCGCGGCCACCAACAAAGGACGGCCATGGGCAAAGAGGACGTCCTGGACCTGAGCCGCAGGGATGGCCGCCGATAAGGTGATGGCCAGGTCCCGGAAGACGGCCGGATACCTGGGGAGTGGCTGAAAACGGGGACAATCCTGGGCCGCGGCGGCCAGACGGGAGAAATTCATTTCGAAAACCCAGGCCGGTTGCTTGAGCTCGCAGCGCTCCACGGCGTCGGGGTGGAGTTCGCCCAAAAAGCCGATATGGCTGCCGGCCGCCATAATCAGGGTGCCATGGCGGAGAAAATCCTGGGGAGCAGGTTGATAGGTGACGTCCTCCACCAGCAGTCCGGCCAGCAGGTTTTCCACCACGCCTTTCAGATCAAAGTAATCCACCGGGATGTCGGCTGGCACATTCCAGGCCGGGGTTTGGCGGGCTCCGGTCATAAGGCCGGCCAGCAGCAGGGTCTCCTGGGGCAGTTGGTCGCCGGCGCGGGGCTGAAAGACCATGCCCAGCTCGAAGATTTTCAGATCCCGGCTCAGATGGGCGGCATTGCGGCGCGTAGTTTCCACCAGGCCGGGGAGGAGGGCAGTGCGCATGACCGCCTGTTCTTCGCTGATGGGGTTGGCCAACCGGACAAATTCCGATCCCGGAGCGGTGCCGGTGAGCTGGGTGGTCAGCCGCTCCGGTTGAAAGGCGTAATTGATGACCTCGGCAAAGCCCATGCCCACCAGGAGTTCCCGGGCCTGTTCCCGGAGGCGGGCTTCCTTGCCGGGACGGCGGGCCCACATCTCCACCCGGGGCCGGGTCACCGGGATATGGGCAAAGCCGTGGAGGCGGGCTACTTCCTCGATGAGATCGATCTCCCGGGTCAGATCGCCGCGGAAAGAAGGCACCTGAACGCTGAGGGTATCGTCATCTGCGGCCACTGGCGGCATCTGTAAACGCCGAAGGATATCTTTGACCTGCGCCTTGGCCAGGGTTGTGCCCAGAACGGCGTTGGTGCGGCTGAGACGAAGGGTCAGCCGGGGACTTTGCCAGGGGCGGGGGCAGGCATCGATCAGACCCTTAAGGATCCGCCCCGACCCCAGTTCGGCCATCAGCTGCGCGGCCCGGTTCAGGGCCGGGATGACACCCTCCGGATCCACGCCCCGCTCAAAACGGTAGGCCGATTCGCTGGACAGTCCCAGGCGTTTGGCCGTCCGGCGGATGGAGGGCGGATGAAAGTAGGCGCTCTCAATGAGAACCGTTCGCGTGGCGGCTGTTACCTCGGAATCCAGGCCGCCCATCACCCCGGCAATGGCCACCGGCTGCTCGGCGTCGCAGATGAGGAGGGTCTCGTGGAGCAGGGGGCGGGATTGGCCATCCAAGGTGGTAAAGGCGGCTTCGCTGGCGGCCGGTCGGCGGACCACGATGCGCCCCTGCCTGAGGCAGTTAAAATCAAAGGCGTGGAGCGGCTGGCCGTATTCCAGCATAACGTAGTTGGTCACATCCACCAGGTTGTTGATGGCCCGCAGCCCACTGACCTGGAGACGCCGCCGCAGCCAGAACGGCGACGGGCGGACCTCCAGGTCAACCACCATCCGGGCAGTGTACCGGGGGCAGTTTTCCGGGTCTTCAATGACGACCTGGGCATGGGCCGTAACCGGCTCCGGATCTTCGACCAGTTCTATGGCCGGGAGGTGCAAGGGCAGATCGTACAGGGCCGCGACTTCCCGGGCCAGACCGAGAACGCTGAGACAATCAGGCCGATTGGGGGTCACGGCGACTTCCAGGACGACGTCATGGAGGCCCAGGACCGAGGCCAGGTCCGCCCCGAGCGGGGTGTGGGGCGGCAGGGCCAACAGGCCGCTGTGGTCATCGGAGAGGCCCAACTCATCTTCGGCCAGGAGCATGCCCTCGGAGAGGAGCCCCCGGATCGTGGCGGCCTTCAGGGGCTTGCCATCGGCCAGGACCGCACCCACCGGGGCAAAGGCATAGAGGCCGCCGGCTTGCACATTGGGCGCGCCGCACACGACCCGGTGCTGCTGCCGGCCGTCGTCAACCACCACCACCTGCAAACGGTCGGCCTGGGGATGGGGTTCGACGCTGAGGGCTCGGGCTACCAGGACGCCGGTAAACGACGGGGCAAAGGTCTCAATGGCGTCAATTTCCAAACCGGCCAGGGTGAGTTTCTCGGCCAATTCCGGCGCGGAGACCGTCAAAGGGACAAAATCTTTCAGCCAATTAATACTTAACCGCATAGTAGATGGAAAGTTCTCCGTTTAGGAGGATTGATCGCTCGTGGGATAGACGACGCCGATGGTCGGCTGGGGAGCCAGGTGCAGGACGCTGTGAGTGACGCTGCCGATGATCAGGCGGCTGAGGACGGAATGCCCGACGCTGCCCATGAGCAGCAGCGGACAGCGTTGCTCTTTGGCTTCCTGGGCGATAACCTGGGCTGGAATACCGCTGACGAGCTTTTCCTCGATACCGTCCTTGATGCCAGCCTGGGTCAGAACCTCCCGGGCCGCCACCAGGGCCCGGTGGCCTTCGGCCACCAGCAGTTGGGCCTCTGCCGTCAGGGTTTGCCCCAAAAGGGCCAGATCGACCACATGCATGAGGATAAGGCGAGGCGGTTCCTGTGGCCAGTTCTGAACCAGCCCGGCGGCCTGACGAACCGCGGCCAACGAGGGTTCGGAGCCGTCCACCGGCAGCAGCAGGGGGAAAAGAGGAGACGGGGCGGGCTCCTCATAACCTTGACCTGCTACAAACACCGTGATGCCTTGGGCATGGGTCAGGACGTATTGGGTGACGCTGCCCAACAGGAGTTCTTTGATGGGGGATAAACCCCGCCGCCCTATGATAATGGCGGTGTAACCGCCCTGACGGGCTGCGGCCAGAATCTCAGCGCCGATTTTCCCTTCAGCGACCTGGACCTCAATTGTTGCCTGGACGCCGGCCTGGATCAGGATCTCCTTGCCTTCGTGCAGGAGAGGCCTGATGTCCCGTTCCAGGCGCTGTTCCTTGAGACGCTGCCATTCGGCCGTCTGCTCCAGACGCACGGCCCGTAAATCCACGTTTTGCAGATGTCGGGCCAGATAACTGCCTCCGGTTACGTAAAGGAGGGTTATCCCCTGGACCGCCCCGCCCATCTGTTGGGCCAGGACCGCGGCAAACCGGACCGCAGCACGGGCGGACGGACTGCCGTCAAACGGGATCAGAAGCTTGCTCAAAGGCTGACTTACCTGCATACATAATCCTTTTATCCGTACCTGCTGATTTTTTCAAGACAGAAATGGCCAACCGGGTCAAAACCCACGTCAGCTCCGGCCCTAGGCCAAAACTGCCTTATCCTGGCGTGGCGGCGCCAGCAAAGGGAAAAGAAAACACGTCCTGAAGATTCCAGCAGAGCGGCTGACCGTGGCCGGGAACAGGGGGGCACGCAACGGCGGTCTCAACCTCTGGGACCGGCGGCAGAAAGCCTGATTACGCCTTCTTGGCCCGGCGAAACTCGCCCAAACCCTTGGCCTTGGCTAACTGACGGCGCTGTTCGGAGTAGTTGCGGGAGACTAAATGATACTTCTTCGGGTCCAGACCGAAGCGCTCATAATAGTCCGCCGGGGCTAAATTATGGGCCCGCCGCAGATGGGCTTTCAAGGTCCGAAAACGTTGGCCGCACTCCAGACAGACAATATAGTCGTCCTGAATGGATTCTTCCACGGGCACCGCCGGCTTGGGTTGAGCCTCTCCGGTCTCGGCCTCCGGCGTTTCCACCATCTCAACGGCGACAGCTTTTTCGCCGGCCAAGGCTGCCAACGTATTGTAGACCGAGGTGATTTCGTTGATCAATTCTTGGGAACTCATTTCGTTCATGGACGCATGGGAAGTGACGATCTGGGCAGTCATCTTTAATAATTCGGTAGCCATAAATTTTTCTCCTCACTGATAATTATTAGCGCTTGCATACCGTCAATCGGCAAATATCGCCGAAACCAAATATATCATATTAATGATTTTATATAAGCTTATTTCTATAATGTCAAGCTGAACAGTACAAAAAGATAATTTTATAGGTCAAAAATTTTTAATTCGCGCAAACACATCGTCTTTAAAGCTTGTACCTTTAATCAATGCCTCAATTACGCCAATTGCTCTCCTATGACGCATTGAGAGCAGCTGCAATAAAGCCGACGTCGCAAGGCTGTTTGGGCCGAGTGGCGGAGATAGTCGATCCTGCTACTACCAAAAATCGCCGCCGGCTGGCTCTGTAACAGGCAAAATGACTCCTTTGCTTCTACGGTCGGGCGCTCCCCCTTATCGAAAGGATCCTGAGCGGGCTTTTGTCTGCTGCCGACGAGCTCTATGGGTAATTCATCAGAGACAAATCGTAGGTCTCATGTATCGTGGATTTTTTACATTGACGCTCACAACGGTTTTCTGGTAGATTGCCATG
>CALGOE010000099.1 GCA_937958145.1 uncultured Desulfobacca sp. | reverse complement strand
ATGGCTGAAGCTGACGAAAGTCATATATAAACGGCAGTTTTTGCTTTTGCAAGACTTTTTTCCGATACGGCCGCCTCAGCCGGGGCGGCAGTTTTTTATTGTCACCACAATGTATATATGGTAATTCAAAAACTCGGTTTGGCAACATCTGCCTGGGAAAAAATCGGGCTGGCCTCTCCGGCCGGGGGGCTCAGGTCTGGCTTAAGGGCAGCGGGTTGCCGCCGACATCAGGCCAACAGCAAGGGGAGCGGCACGATGACCGCCACCCAGCTTTATTTTTGAGGTCAGCTATGCATCCATTATTAGCCGGTCCGCCGGGAGAGAAACGCCTGCTGTTGGGGAACGAGGCCATCGTCCGGGGGGCCCTGGAAGCGGGGGTAGCCCTGGCTACCCAGTATCCCGGCACGCCGTCGTCAGAAATCGGCGACCGTTGCTATCAGATCTCCCGAGAATCGGATCTGTATTTTGAATACGCCACCAATGAAAAAGTGGCCCTGGAGGTGGCCGCCGGGGCTGCGGCCTCCGGTCTCCGGGTCCTGTGCGCCATGAAGCACGTGGGGGTGAACGTGGCGGCGGACACCCTCATGACCCTGGCCTACAGCGGCGTCAAAGGCGGGCTGGTGCTGGTTTCCGCCGATGATCCTTCGTTGTTTTCCAGCCAGAACGAACAGGACAACCGCTATTACGCCAAACTCTCGGGCCTTCCCATGCTGGAGCCCAGCAGTGCCCAGGAAGCTAAAGACCTGACGCACTACGCCTTTGCGCTCTCCGAAGAACTGCAGTTGCCGGTGATCCTGCGCACCACCACTCGCATCAACCACAGCCGCGGCGTCGTCGTGCTGGGCGAGCTCAAGCCCCGGCAGCGGCAGGGACGGTTCGAGAAAAACCCCTTTCGCTATGTCATGGTGCCGGCGGTGGCCCGCCAGGCCCATGGTATCCTCCTGGCTCAGCAGGCCAAGGCGGCGGCGGTGGCGGAAACCTGTCAGTGGAACCGCGTCAGTGGCACCGGCCCCTGGGGGATTGTCACCAGCGGTGTCAGTGCTGCTTATGTCGCCGATGCCATTGCCGATCTGGGGATCAGGGACAAGGTCAGTCTGCTCACATTAGGTTTCACCCACCCCCTGCCGAGCCGATTGATCCGGGAATTTCTCGGCAGGGTCGAGAAAGTCCTGGTGGTGGAGGAACTGGAGCCCTATCTGGAAGAAGGGGTGCGGGCCATCGCCGCCGATCTTCCGCAGCCGCCGGTCATCCGCGGGAAGGGCGAAGGCCTGTTCAGCCGCCTCTTTGAATACCACCCTGGCCTGGTGCGGCAGGTTCTGGCCGGCTACTTTGGGGTGCCGTATACGCCGCCGACGCCAGTGGATCCTGCTGCCCTGCTGGGCCGGTCGTTGCCGGAGCGGCCGCCCAACCTCTGCCCGGGGTGTTCCCACCGGGCCACGTATTACGCGGTCAAGATCGCTCTGCGGGACTTAGGGGTGGAGGGGATCTTTCCCACGGACATCGGCTGTTACACTCTGGGCCTGCTGCCGCCCCTGAGCATGGCCGACTACCTGTTGTGCATGGGTTCCAGCGTCAGCACGGCCGCCGGGATCGCCACGGCTACCGGCCAAAAGGTCATCGCCTTTATCGGTGATTCCACCTTTTTTCATTCCGGCCTCCCGGGTCTGATTGATGCGGTGCACAATGGTCATGATTTTCTTTTGATTATCCTGGACAATGGCACCACGGCCATGACCGGCCATCAGCCCCATCCCGGCGTCACGCCGGCGCCGCCGGGTTATACCGGCCGGACCATTGATATCCATCAGGTGGTGCAGGCCCTGGGGGTCGAGCAGGTGAAGTTGGTCAACCCCTTGCAGTACCGCCTGACCCTGGCGGCCATTAAAGAGGCGGTGGCGGCCCGGGGGGTACGGGTCATCATCTCCCGGTCGCCCTGCATTCTTTACCTGCAGCGTCTGGGGCAGAAAAAGCGGGCCAAGACCTTTGTCGTGGGGCCGGAATGCCGGGACTGCCGCCACTGTCTGGATTACTTCGGCTGCCCGGCCCTGCAGCCGCCTTTGGAGGGCGAAGGCCCGCTGGTCATCGATGAGGCCCTTTGCAACGCCTGCGGCTTCTGCCTGCAGTTGTGCCAGAAAAAGGCCATCCGGGCCAAATCAGCCGGCAACGGCTAGCGGTGGCAGGATTTATCCAGTTATCTAGCGAGCTTGCATAATGACAGCAGACCTACAACTTCGCATTTATTGTACCGGCGTCGGCGGTCAAGGGACGCTCCTGGCCACCCGCCTGCTGGGGGAGGCGGCCATGGCCGCCGGCTATCCGGTCCAGGTAGCAGAAACCCATGGCATGGCTCAACGGGGCGGGGTGGTGGAATCCACCGTGGTTCTGGGCAGCCTGGCCAGCCCCATAATTTCCTTAGGTGAAGCCGATATCCTTCTGGGGTTTGAGATCCTGGAGACCTTCCGGTCCCTGAACCGCTGCCATGCCGGGGCGTTGGTGGTGACCAACACCGGGGTCAATGTGCCCTACACGGTGGCCACCGGCCAGACCACCTATCCGCCGGTAGAGCGGATGCTGGCTCTCCTGAAAGCCCACACCGGCCGCCTCATCGCCCTGGACGGCAACGCCCTGGCCCAACAGGCCGGCAGCGCCCTGGCAGTGAACATGGTCCTTTTGGGGGCCCTGATCAGCAGCGGTCGGGTGCCTTTTACGGTCGCCACTTTTGAGCAGATCATTGCCACCCGCACCCCCAAGGCGCACCTGGAGACCAACCTCAAAGCCTTTCAACTGGGGCACGAGGCGGCAGCGGCGCTGCCGTAGGAATCTCTTGACAGGCATCAGAGAGAGGGGTATATTTTAATTTCATGAGCTGTGCCAAGGGGGGACTAGGGCTAGCAAGTCTCGCCCCGGCAGCTCAGTTTAGACAAGTCGGGACGTGGCGCAGACTGGGAGCGCACCTGAATGGGGTTCAGGGGGTCGGAGGTTCAAATCCTCTCGTCCCGACCAGAAAGTTGTCAAATTACAGGCAAGTTACCGTATTAAGGGGGCTTGCCTTTTTTGTTGGGGCGGGGGCATAAGTGAGCGGGCCAGGGTGGACGACTAGCGCCGGCTTGTCCGATTCTGCTGTTGTTGCAGGAGAGGAGTTATGCATTCGTCGCCAGGATTGTTTGGGGTGCAAATGTCTGGCTGATACCTGGCGCCTGCCGCCGCCATAATATACACTGGGTGGCAAACCAAAAACTCACCCACGGAACCGGCACCATTGTTGCTTTTTTAAACTTTTCAGGGTGTAAAAAAAGCTGGCACTTTATGGCCGGTGGTGGCAGGGGTAAGGTAATACTTGCCGTCTCGCGGGCGCGAGGCCATCCGGCAGGAATCTTGCAATTTCCGCCTATGTCGGTGGCGCGGCAGCGACAGACCCGTATCAAAACCCTGAAGCTGGAAGGGGGAAGCGCATGGCTCCCTGGTTGGATTGGTTAAAAAGGCGTTTTGCCAAAAAGGCCCCGGTATCGCTTACGGAACTGCGGGAGACCTTCCGGAAAAAATATCACGCCTTTCGGTTGTTATTGGCCGCCAATAACACGGCGCTGCATCTTATGACTGAAATGGAGCTGGCCTTGCAGGGCACCCAACCCTTTGGCATGAACTTCGTCCGGGGCCATGCCACGGCCGTGAGTGTCAATGTCTTTGCCCTGATCCGCGCCCTCAACGAATTGACCAACGACAAGTATGCCGGTTTGGTGCCGATCTTCAACGACATCCAGGCCAGGTTGGAGGAGATTTTGACCCGACGCCGGGCCATCCCCCAGGTTGATCTGGTCCTGCCGTTGTCGGCGGTCACGAAAGACATGGCTGACGTGGTGGGGGCCAAGATGGCCAATATCGGCGAGCTGCGGCAATGCCAACCCGGTTTCGCCGTACCCGATGGTTTTGTCATGACGGTGGCGGCCTACGAGCTTTTTCTGAGCCACAATCAGCTCCAGGACGAAATCAACCGACGGATCCAGTCCATGGAACTGGAAGATATGGCCACCATTTATCGACTCAGTTCCGAAATCCAGATGCTCATCATTCAGGCCGAGATGCCGCCGGCCTTGGCCGAGGCCATGCAGCAGGCCTATGAACAGCTGGCCCACAGGCGAGGGGCGGCAGTCCGGGTGTCGCTGCGTTCCAGCGCCATCGGCGAGGACAGCAAGAACGTCTCGTTCGCCGGCCAATACCGATCGGAGCTGAATGTCAGTCCCGACAACCTGTTTCCCGTCTACAAGGAGATTTTGGCCAGCAAATATGCACCCACCGCCATCACCTATCGTCTGAATAAGGGTATCCGGGATGAGGATGTGGCCATGTGTGTGGGGTGTATGGAGATGGTGGATTCGGCGGCAGGGGGGGTGATGTATTCCCATCACCCCACGGACCCCCATTGTGATGACATCGTCATCAACGCGGTCCACGGGTTGGCCAAGCTGGTGGTGGACGGCAGCAGCTCGCCGGACCTCTACGTTATTCGCCGTGCCGACCCCTTGCAGATTGTGGCCAAAGAGATTGCTGACAAGCGTCAGAAATATGTCTGTCTCCCCGAGGAAGGGGTCTGTCGGGAGGAGCTTGACCAGGATGGACAGACTCCAGCCCTGACCGATGATCAGATCCTGACGTTGGCCAGTCTGGCCCTGCGTCTGGAAGAGCATTTTCAGGGCCCCCAGGATATTGAATGGTGTGTGGATCAGACGGGGCGCCTTTACATTTTACAATGTCGGCCCCTGCAGCAGATGGAGCTGGCGGTGCGCCCGGAAGTGGAGCCGCCGGCAGGGCTGAATCATCCTGTGCTCGTGGAGGGGGGCCTGATGGCCAGCCCCGGGGTAGCGGCCGGCGAAGCCTTCCTGGTGGTCAGCAATGCCGATCTGCTGCGTTTTCCCCACGGCGCGGTGTTGGTGACCGCCATTCCCCACCCCAGTTGGGCTCCCCTGTTGTCCCGGGCTGCGGCTGTGGTCACCGACCGGGGGGGTATTACCGGGCATCTGGCCAATGTGGCCCGGGAGTTCCGGGTGCCGGCGGTGTTCAATACCGGCGTCGCCACCCAGAAGATAGCAAGCGGGACCATGATCACCGTGGATGCCGACGGTCTTAGGGTATATGAGGGGAAGGTTGACAGCCTGTTGGCCCAGGCGGCCCAACGGGCCAGCCTGATGCAGGGCACGCCGGTGTACGAGACCCTCCAGGAGATCCTCCAATATATCAGTCCGCTCAATCTGACCAATCCGGACAGCCCGGATTTCAAGGTCAAGTCCTGCCGGACGTATCATGATATTCTCCGTTTTGCCCATGAAGTGGCGGTGCGGGAACTCTTTGATTACGATGCCAACAAGGATTTGTCCAAGCATCTGATCAAACGGCTGGTGGCGGAGGTGCCCATGCAATGGTGGGTTCTGGACCTGGAGGACGGCCTGCGGCGGGAGACCGAGGCCAGGGAAATCCACGTGGACGACATCGCCTCCATTCCCATGTTGGCGCTGTGGCAGGGTATCACGGCGGTGAAATGGGAGGGCCCGCCGCCTCTGGATGCCCGGGGCTTCATGTCAGTCCTGGGTCAGGCGGCCAGCCGGCCCGAACTGGAGGCTGGCGGCCGGGGGTTTTACGGCAACTTGAATTACTTTATGATTTCAAAAAATTTCTGCCACCTGTCCTCCCGCTTCGGTTTCCACTTTTCCACGGTAGAGGCCCTGGTCGGGGAAGACCGCCATGAGAATTTCATCCGTTTTGCTTTTAAAGGGGGTGGGGCGGATTTCGGCCGGCGCCTGGGCCGGGCCCGGTTGGTGCAGGAAGTCCTGGAGCGCTATCATTTCAAGGTGGATATCAAAGGGGATTCGGTCTTTGCCCGCCTGGAGGACGAGCCCATGGATTTCATGGTGGAGCGATTGCGCATCCTGGGTTATGTGAGTGTGCATACCCGGCAACTGGATATGGTCATGCTGAACCAGGACCAGGTGCAGTATTATTATCAGAAGCTCATCGACGACATTGAAAATTATGTCTTACCCCCCCCGGCGGCGGGAGCGGCGGTTGCTGATTGAGGTGTCTCATTCAGTGCCGCAGGCCGCCACAGGCCGGTTCGCCCACCACCCAAGGGTGGCATGCTCCTTGATCCTGCTACAGCCGGGCTTCTCAAGAAGCCTCGCAGCTCCCCTTTGCTATGATGATTTGTAACCTTTCATTCTTGTGAGGAATGACCGAAACTGCATTCCAGATTGAGATGGGTGGAACAGGTTTTCAGCCTGTTCATGGGCGCGCAGGCAGGAAAGCCGGTGCCACCAGGAACCGTCCAACGACCAGAAATGATCAGTTGTGAAGATAAACCCGGAGTCAATTGGGACCGTAGGGGCGAGCCGGCGGCTCGCCCCTACATCTCTGATAATAGATTTATCGCGTTGATAATATTAATTTAATACCCCTCA
>CALGOE010000098.1 GCA_937958145.1 uncultured Desulfobacca sp. | reverse complement strand
ACCCATGTAGTCTCCGCAGGTGGCCACGGCGTATTTCGGGCGTACCCGACGTAGCAACGGCTCCGACGTGGAGCCCCGGCCGTGGTGCCCCAGCTTGAGCACCTGGGCACGCACCTTCTGGTGGGTGGCCAGGAGCTGGCTTTCGGGGACGGTGCGCACGGTTTCGCCTTTTTTGATGAGGGCGCCCACTTTTTTGCCGCCGGCGATGCCCACATCGGCCTCGCGGGCTTCGCCGGGGCCGTTGACCACGCAGCCCATGATGGCGACTTTAATGGGGGTGGTCAGGTAGCGGAGGCGCCGTTCGGCGGCGGCGGCCAGGCTGAAGAGATCGATCTGGCAGCGGCCGCAGGTCGGGCAGGAGATGATCTCGGGCCCCCGGTGCCGCAGGTGCAGGGCCCGGAGGATGTCATAAGCCACCCAGACCTCTTCCACGGGGTCGCGGGTAAGGGAGACCCGCATGGTGTCGCCGATGCCCTCGGCCAACAGCCAGCCCAGCCCCAGGGCTGATTTCACCGTGCCGGCAATGAGACCGCCGGCTTCGGTAACGCCGATATGCAGCGGATAATCCACTTCCCGGGACAATTGTTTATAGGCCGCCACGGTCACCAGGACATCGGAGGCCTTCAGGGAGACCTTAAAGTCCTGGAACTGCCAGTCTTCGAACTGGCGGATCCAACGGCGGGCGCTGGCCACCAGGGCCTCTGGGGTGGGGCCGCCGTACTGGTCCAGGAGGTCCTTTTCCAGGGAGCCGGCATTGATGCCCAGGCGCAGGGACTTGCCCATTTGCCGGCAGGCCTCCACCACCGGCCGGGTTTTGGCTGCCCCCCCCAGATTGCCCGGGTTGATGCGGACGGCATCGGCCCCGGCCTCTAAGGCGCCCAGGGCGAGTTTGTGGTTGAAATGGATATCGGCGATGAGGGGGACCTGGCAGGAGGCCTTGATTTCCCGGAAGGCCGCCACGGCTTCCTGGTTGGGCACGGCCAAGCGGACGATTTCGCAGCCGGCCCGCACCAGCCGCTGGATCTGGGCCAGGGTCTGCTCCCGGTTGCAGGTATCGGTGTTGGTCATGGACTGGACCGAGACCGGGGCGCCGCCGCCGACCTGGACCGGACCGACGAAAATGGCCCGGGTCGGCCGGCGGGGTTGCAAAAGGGTGTTTGTGGTTTCCATATGTTCTCTGAGTACGGTGATAATTGCTGGTTATGAGGTTGTGGTAATCTTGGTTAGGCCGTGGGCCTGGTCAAATGAGGCACTGGGCAGGGCTCAGGGTGGGGACGTGGTCAGTTGGCTGGCGGTTTGCCGCAGCAGGGTGCTGAAGGTGGTATAGACCAGGGGGAGAGTGCGGCCTTGGCGGTGGACCAGGAAGAGGGGGCGCCGCAAGACCACGCCCTGGATTTTTACCGCCACCAGATGGCCGTAGGCCAGTTCGGCCGCCACCGCCAGGCGGGAGAGGATGCTCAGACCCACTCCAGCTTTGATGGACTGGCGCACCGCCTCGGTGTTGGGCATCTCGGCGGCTATGGTCAATTTTTGGAAATCCAGACCGTGATTCTCCAAAATTTTCCTGACGGCCATTTGGGTGCCGGAGCCACGCTCTCGCAGGATGTAGGGTTGGCCATACAACTCGGCCAAGGCCACTTCCCGCCGTTGGGCCCAGGGGTGTTGGGGGGGAACGGCCAGAGTAAGTTCATCCAGGTAGACTTCTTCGAAGTGCAGGCGCTTCTCGGGCAGCAGGGAACCCACCACTCCCAGGCCGAGCTCGCCTTTGAGCACCATATCGGCCACCGCGGCCGTGTTGGCGATCTTCAGGGTGATGTGAATAGCCGGATGTCGGGTCTTAAAGGCTCCGACGACCTGGGGCAGGAGGTAGCTGCCGGGGATGGTGCTGGCGCCGATGTTGAGTTGTCCCAGGAGCTCGCCCCGGTGATCAGCCAGGGCCTGCCGGGCTTCATCCCGGAGATGGAGGAGTTTTTGGGCATAGCGCAGGAGGATCTGTCCGGCCGAGGTCAGACGCAGGTCGCGGCCGAGGCGCTCCACCAGCTTGTCGCCGGCCATTTCTTCGAGGGAGCGGATGTGTTCGCTCACCGTGGGCTGGGACAGACGCAGGGCCTCGGCCGCCAGGGTGAAGCTTTTCAACTCTGCTACTTTGCAGAATATCTCGAGACGGTGCAGATCCATAGTGAGAGCACAAGTTCAGGATGAGGGAGAAACCTGGGGCGCGTGGCCACCATTCCTGCTGCCGCCCCGGGCCGCCCGCCGGCCTTTTACCGCACCTGGACGCCGAAGAGACGGCTCATGCGTTCCAGGGCCCAGTCGTTGTCTTCCTGGTGCAAATCGGCGACGCCGTCCCGGTAAACCACTACCTGGAAGCCGTTCAGGTCAAGGTCGCGGGCTGTCTCCATGACGCAGATGGAGGTGCAGACCCCCACCAGATGGACCTCGGTGACACCCTCCTGACGGAGGATATCATGCAGCTCGGTGTTGAACAGGCCGCTGAAAGTGGTTTTGGCTACCAGGTGATCGCCGGCGGCCACGGACAATTCGGGGATGACGGCGGCCCCCCAGGTGCCGAGAACGGCATGCGGGGGGAAGCGGCGGAATTCCGGATCATCCGGATCGTGGGCGTCGGCCAGGAAAATGATCACTGCTCCTTCCTGGCGCATCTGCTGGATTTTGGTTGCGACAAAGGGGATGATGGCCCGGCCGGCCTCGCCGACATACAAGGCTCCGGCCGGGTCCAGGAAATCATTGAGCATGTCGGTGATGATTAAAGCCCGTTTTGCCATTGTCATTCCTCATGGGCTTTTTTCTTTACTATAGCGCCACCGGGCTGAAATGGCAACGTCAAATCAAAGGCTTGGCAAGCCGGGGAGGTGGTCGGCGGCGGATCGCCGTCATCTTACCAGACAATGCTGGCCACGGAGGTGAGGGGCAGCCGCCGGAGGGCCGCTTCGGGCACGGTGTCCAGATGGGTGGCGAACCCGTCGGCGGCTTTCAGCGCCGAGGAGAAGATCAGGCCGCTGCGCTGCTCCAATTCGGTCAGGGTTATTTGATAGACTTTAAATTCTTTTAGTTCCAGGAGCTCCAGTTGATCCAGGTTTTGGGTCAAGAGAAAGGCCCGGGCCTGGAGGCGGCCGTTTTCCCCATAGGCCAGGACCTTATAGAATTCCCGGGGGATTTTGACGCCCCGAAAAAGGCGGTCGTCGTCATGGAAGATGGGGCCGCCGATGACGCTGACCCGGACATCCTCCACATCCACTTCGGCGAAGACGGCGTCTTCCAGACGGCCCCAGAGGCCGCCCAGGCTGCTTTGGTTAAAATTGTCCATTTGCGGCGTAATATTGGTAAAGAAGAAGGAATCTTTATTGGCCTGACGGGCGGCGGTGTCGCTGCCCCACAAGAGATCGGCGCGGCGGGCGATATGACCCCGGTCCAGGCGGTTGTCGGCATAGAGGGCATCCCCGACCTGGACATCCGTGGGGAGGCGGGGGTCAAAGACAAATTTCAGGCCTTTGCGGCTGAGTTTTCGGAGATTGCTGCCGTCGATGTTCCAGGCGACCCAGAAGGCCAGGCGCCGGGAGCGGCTCAGGGCCAGGGAAAAATGGGTGTAGGGGATGACGTCGCTGCCGTCGAGTTGAAAAACATCGGCTGCCAGGCCGGGGCTGAGGCGGGGCAGGTCCACCCGCTGCCGGAGAAAGTCCGGGGCAAAACCCAGATCCCGGGCTCCGGGTTGGAGAACGGTTACAGGTTGAGGCACTATGGCCAGTTTTTCAAAGACTGAGGCAGGGTAGGCGGCCACGGCGTATTCGTCGGGGTTGCCGGGCCCTTCGCCGGCAAAGTGGAGACCGGCCATGACCTTGGTGACCTGGTCCTGGGGGTCTTTAAACATCCAGACGGATCCGGAGTCACCCCCCATGCTGATTTCGCCCTGGGCCGGAGGATGAGCCGGATCGAGACCGATTTCAAAGCCGCCGATGGTCTGCTCCCCCACCGGTGGGCCGTAGTTGAGTTTGGTGAGGGTATGGATCCGGGTGACGATGCCGTGGGTGACGGCGGTGGTGCGCCCGCTTTTGACAACTTTGTCGCCCAGCTCAGCCTCGCCCAGTTGCTCCACCCGCACGCCCAGATCCAAAATGGTTGGGTCAAAGGCCCGATCCTCCAGAGTGGCCACGGCACAGTCGCCGGCCACGCCGAGATAGGAGCGGACCAGTTTTCCCAGGCGGTTAATCTGGACCCGGTTGTCGTCATAGGGGCCGGGCTGGACGATGGTGTCGCCCACCGCGGCGTCGGGGCCGTGCAGGACGTGCCAGTTGCTGAGGATATAGGGCGTGCCGTCGTCCCGGTCATAGACAATGCAGCCGATGGTGCCGGCACTCCCGGCCACATGGGAAACGCTGATACCAGGGACAATGGGGTCCTGCCGGGTTTTCCGGGGCGGTCCGGCGGTTTCGGCCACCACTTTGAAATCGGGCTCAAACCGGCGTTGGATGACGTCCGTGGGCACTTCGACGCCGTCCACGACGATGACGGCCGGGATTAATTCGGTGCCCATGGCTGCCAGGGCCTCGGGGGCGGCCTTGCGGCCGACCGTGAACTGGATGGCGATCTCGCCGGTATCCTGGCCCTCTTTCTTTTTATAGCCGATGCCAATGGAAGTGATATTGGGATCCTGCAGATAACGCCGGCCTTCGGACCGGATAAAGGTTTTGAGCTTGGCCTCGACAAATTCCGGGGTGATGGCACTCCGGGGCTTCCCTGCGGACGGCGGTGCGGTCTTGGCACTCATGATCGACTCCTTGGTGGGCAGGGCGGTTTTGCTGCCGCCGGTTGCAGACCAACTGCAGTTCGGGCTACGGTCAGGCCGACTGCCGCCGAAGGGGAGGGGCGCCTGGCATCAGCCTGTAAAAGAAAAGGTACGTCTTTGCAGACCGGAAGGCAAGGAAAGAATAGGGGCGGAATGGGCAGATGGGACAAAAAAAGGGGCAGGGGGCCGGGATAAGGGCCCCCTGTTTGCGGGATGATTACGCCTGGGTGGAATTATACCGCCGCGTCGCCCGTTTCGCCGGTGCGGATGCGGATGACTTCGGCCACGGGATAGACAAAGATCTTACCGTCGCCGATGCGGCCGGTCCGGGCCTGGTCTGTGATGGTCTTGACGATGCTCTCGACTTTGTCGTCAGGCGCCACCACTTCGATCTTGACCTTGGGGAGAAAATCCACCTGGTATTCCATGCCCCGGTAGACTTCCCGGATGCCCTTCTGCCGGCCGAAACCCTTGACTTCGGTGACGGTCATACCCTGGACACTCATCTTGTGCAAGGCATCTTTGACCGGTTCCAGCTTGAAGGGCTGAATAATCGCTTCAATCTTCTTCATGATCGTCTCCTCCTTGTGCCTTTACAGGCTGTAACCGGTTTCCTGATGGGCGGAGATGTCCAGACCGGCTACTTCTTCATCGGTTTCCACCCGCAGTCCCATGGTGGCATCCAGAATCTTCAGCAGGATAATGCTGACGATAAAGGAGTAGACCAGGGTTACCAGGACGGCTACGACCTGGATGCCGAACTGGGCCGGATTGCCGAAAAACAGGCCGTCCGCCCCGGCATCATTGACCGCCTTGGAGGCGAAGAGGCCGGTGGCCAAGGCGCCCCAGAGACCGCCCACCATGTGGACGCCGACGACGTCCAGCGAGTCGTCATACCCCAACTTGGGTTTGGCCAGAACCGCCAGATAGCAGAAGACGCCGGCCAGGAAGCCGATGATGATGGCGGACATGGGGCCGACAAACCCGGCGGCGGGGGTAACGGCCACTAAACCGGCCACCGCCCCGGAGGCCACCCCCAACATGGTGGGTTTGCCCCGGACCAGCCATTCCACGATCATCCAGCCCAGAGCGGCGCCGCAGGTGGCAAAGTGGGTATTAACAAAGGCAACGGCTGCCAGGCCGTTGGCCGCCAGGGCGCTGCCGGCATTGAAGCCGAACCAGCCGAACCAGAGCAGACCGGCCCCCAGGACCGTCATGGGCAGATTGTGGGGGATCATGGCTTCGGTGCCATAGCCCTGGCGCCGACCGATAATCAGGGCTGCCGCCAGGGCCGCAATCCCGGCATTGATATGGACGACGGTGCCGCCGGCGAAATCCAGCGCGCCCAACCCTTTCAGCCAGCCGCCGTCGCCCCAGACCCAGTGGGCCACGGGATCATAGACCAGGGTGGCCCAGAGGATACTGAAGACCAAAAAGGTGCTGAACTTAAAGCGCTCCACCCAGGAACCGATGATCAGGGCCGGGGTGATGATGGCAAACATGGCCTGAAAGACCATAAAAGCCTGATGCGGGATGGTCTCCGAATAGGCCTTGAAAGGTTCGGCTTCCACACCCTGGAGTCCCAGGTAGCTGAGGCCGCCGATGAAACCGCCCTGGGACGGACCGAAGGCCAGACTGTAGCCGAACAAGGCCCACTGAATGCCGATGACGGCGATGATGATATAGTTCTGCATCAAGGTATTGAGGATATTCTTGCTGCGCACCATGCCGCCGTAAAAGAGGGCCAGGCCCGGCGTCATGAGCAAGACCAGCGCCGCCGAGGCCAAAACAAAGGCTGTGTCACCTGAATTCATGGAACTTCCTCCTGAGCCGATAAAGTAAGATGATTGCTTCTTAGTGTCACGAGAGTAGCATATTTGATGCCAACCTGAATTTACAGATATATCAGTAGGTTAAAAATAGAGGGAATTGCATTATTGTAATAAAAAGAATAAGGCATGACAAAATTGTAAGTCTGGGCGGCGCGGCGGCGGTGGCCGGCGGTGCCAGGCCGGAGGAAAAGGCCTCAAAGGGAAGAACGGGGGCGGACGCTTCGGGGG
>CALGOE010000097.1 GCA_937958145.1 uncultured Desulfobacca sp. | reverse complement strand
GGCCGGGCCAAGAGCGGCGGTCGGGCATAGACGGGCGGGCGGAAATAGGCCACCGGCCGTTGCAGCGGCTGATAGGCCGGGGCTTCGGGGGCGTAGGGCTCGTATTCGGCCCCGGTGGGTTCATAACCGCCGGTCCAGGGTTCCGGTTGGACGCCGAAATAATACTGGGGGCCCATGGGCGGCCGGGCATAGACCGGGGGCCGCGCATACAGGGGCGGACGGGTATACAGCGGCGGCCGGAAATAAGCCGGCGGCCGGTAAAATGCCGGTGGGCGGGCGAAGGCCGGGGGCAGGAAAGCCTCGCCGCCAGCGGCGGGGGCTTCTTCGGCCGCGTAAGGATCGTAGCCGTAGCCGCCATACGGGTCGTAGGCACCGGCATACGGGTCATAGTCGCCCGTGCAACAACCGCCCGGACCGTGACCAGACATCTCGCCATAAGGGTCATAACCACAATACTGACACATCTGGGGTTCCTCCATATTTGGGGGTGAAAAGGGAAGGGGCCGACAGGGCAGAGACAACCCCGGGCCGGTTACCTGGTCCAAAATGCCCCACCTGCCTGCTGGGCCGGAGGGTTGAGAAGGATGAGGTTAAGATACTTGTCGTCAAATTGCAGCAAGAGCCGCCGGGCCCGTTGCGCGGCCAGGAAGGCGGGCAGCCAGGCGTCCCCAGAATCAGTGGGCAGCGGTCGGGCGCCCACAAAAGCCTGCACCTGTTCGAGGGTTTTTGGTTCGTCACAGAATTCTATGACTGCGGCTTCCCAAGGGTTGAAGTGAAACTGATCGCCCCGGCGGTGGGGCCGGGTGTCCAGAACGGTCAGCCCTTGACTGTCCCGGTGGCACACTTCCAGGCGGCTCTGGTCAGCTTGGGCCTGCCAGATCTCCACGGCGGTCTTCACCGGCTGGAACCAATATTCAGTCTTTTCCTTGCCGTCGAAATCGAAATCAAAGAAATAGGCCAGGTTCTGCCGCACCGCAGCGGCAAAGGGATAGAGATATTCATAGGCGGCCAGGGGACGGATATGGCGCAGTTTATATTTCTCCGGGTCATGGAAGATGGGGCTGAAGCGGTGCATGCCGATCCAGCCATAGGCCATGGGCGGGTGCAGGTGGCTGATGGCCTGGACAATTTCCAGGGTCTCCCGGTAGTCCTGGGAATTTTCGCCGGGAAAGCCATAGAGGAGGTTCCAGGCCACATCCACCTGATACTGGCGGCACCATTTCAAGAGTTGAATATTCTGCCAGGGCGTCACCCCCTTGTGCATGAGTTTCAGGACATTGGCGCTGAAAGACTCGATGCCCGGCTGAATGCGTTTTACCCCGGCCTCGGCGAGGAGCTGCACCTGCTCTTTCTTCAGGTTGGCTTTGGTCTCATAGAACAGGCGCAGGCCGGCTTGCCGCCGCCGCAGTTCAGGCAACAGGGTCTTGAAATAAGACAGATTAAGGATATTATCCACCGGCATGATCTCGGAAAAGCCATAGCGGGCGGCCAGGTGCAGGATTTCGGCCAGGGCCCGATCCGGGCTTTTGCTCCGATACGGCAGCTCATGATCGTTCAGGCCGCAGAAACGACAATGGTTTTTCTCGCCCCACCAACAGCCCCGGGAGGTTTCCAGAACCATCTGCACTTTGTGGCGGGGCGTTATCGGCGTAAACTGCAGATGCTGAACGAAATCGTCGTAGTTGGGGTAGGGCAGGGTATCCAGGTCGCGAATCAACGGCGCCGGACCGGTGTCCACAGATTCCTGGCCACGGCGATAGACAAACCCCCGCAAGCCGTTTGGCCAGGACTCCCGGCGGAGCAGACGCCGGGCCAACTCGGGGAAGACCAGATCAGCTTCGCCGGTGAAAACAAAGTCCAGAAAGGGGAAGGCTTCATGCAACTGCCGCCCCATGGGACCGGCGCAGTTGGCCCCCCCCATGACGATAATCTTCTCCGGGTAGCGTTCCTTGAGGCGCTTGGCCAGAGCCAGGCTGGCCAGATTCTGCTCGAACATGGTGGTGAAGCCGACTAGGTCGTAGCGCTCCCACGCCACCTGCTCCAGGCAGAAGGTCAGGAAGGGGTCGATGAGGTGGGTCCAATCCAGGATGCGCTGGATCTGGGCCGTGTCCAAGCCGCCGTTTTTAATAAGGATATTGTCGATGTAGCCCTGATGGTCGAGGCTGTCCGGGAAGAGGTGTTGGGCAAAAAGCCACTCGCCGATGAATAAGGTGCCGGCATAATTGATGATTTCCTGGTAGTTCTCAGTTCCCAAAGCGGCGGCCAAGGGAAAATTGAGATAGGCGATATCACAGGCCACCCCGTGCCGGAGAAGTTGGGATTTCATGGTGCTGACCCCCACCTGGGGGGCTTCCAGGGCCCCAAAGGGCATAACGACGAACAGGACGCCTCCCATAAACCCTCCTTTTTGAGCCGTTTCATCAGGGTTTGAACATGAGGGCCAGAAAGCACTCCGGCCAGGTTTGCCGTGATGTCGGCCGCTGGTGAGACTGTCGGGCCAGATAAGAGTTGCTTGTGAAGATTTTAGCAATTCCTTAAAACATTTCTAACTCATTCATAATTTTTACCAAAAATACGATATGAAAATGATAATTGCAGTTTGCTAGTCTCTAATAATTTTTAACAACATTCCAAAATATGGTTATATATTTATAAGTATTGTTTACTATCCTGTCAAAGGGGGGAATAAAAAAACACCAAGAAAGTTCTTTGGCTTTTTCTGAAAAAAAATTAGTGCCCATCCGGAAACTCTCCCGACG
>CALGOE010000096.1 GCA_937958145.1 uncultured Desulfobacca sp. | reverse complement strand
AGCAGCGGCCCCGGGGCATCCTGCGCTCCTGCGATGAGGCCTTGCGCAATGCCAGCGGCAGTGCCATGGGCACCCCGGAGGAGGAATTCAAGTTCGTGGTGGAGGATGTCCTGAACGAAGTGCGGGAGAGCGACCCCCGCTTTGCGGACATGGAAGCCCCCGTTGACAAAAAGGGCGCTATGTTCTTCCTCAACCAGAACTCCCGGGAACCGGTCACCGAACCGGAGGAGATGGTGCCCCTGTGGAAGATCCTCCACATTGTCGGGGCTGACTGGACCTACGGCAGCATCGGTTGGGGCGGCGAAAACTACTGTATGTTCCTGGCGGACGACGAATCCTGGAAAAAAGTCACCGGCCAGACGGCCAAACAGGCCGATGATTTGGGCTGCCGGTATTACATCAGCACCGAATGCGGCCACGTCACCTACTCCTTGTGGGAGGGCCTGCAGCGGTTTAAGATCCCCCATAAATTTGAGTTGGTCCCCATCGTCCGCCTGTATGCCCAATGGATTCGGGAAGGGAAGCTGAAGGTCAACTCCGACTGGAATAAAGACCTCAAGGTAAAATTCACCTGCCAGGACCCCTGCAACGTCGTGCGCAAATCCTACGGCAATGTCTGGGCCGAAGACCTGCGCTTTGTCTGCCGCACCCTGGTGGGCGACGAGAATTTCATTGATATGGTCCCCAACCGCCTCAACAACTACTGCTGCGGCGGCGGCGGCGGCGCCCTGCAGGCCCCGTACAAAGAGGAACGCCTGTTCTACGGGCGCTTCAAGAACGACCAGATCGTGGCCACCGGCGCGTCCTACGTCATCACGCCCTGCCACAACTGCCATGCCCAGATCCATGAACTGGGCGAACACTACGGCGCCGGCTACCGCACCGTGCACCTCTGGACCCTCATCTGCCTGTCCCTGGGCATCCTGGCGGAGAACGAGCGGATCTACTTGGGCCCGGACCTGGCGGAGGTGGGGCTGTAAAGGCAGTGGGCAGTGGTCAGTGGTCAGTGGGAGAAGAAGCCGGCAAGGGATGAAGATCAGGCCGCGACCGGGTCCGGCAAAAACCTGACAGGCCCAGGTTCCCGGATGAGCGCAGTTCACAGCGCTCTCCGGGACTCTTTTTGGGCAAAGGGCATGGCAAGACATCGCCCTTGCCCTGGGAGACCTTTCCTGCTAACATGATCACTATGATGATTGTGGCTCAGAGGAACAGGGGCGGGAAGGTATGATCCAAAAGGTAGTGCGGCGCCGCCGGCTCAACGCCGCGGCTTCCTGCCGGGAAGACCTGGCCTATTGGCTCTCCCGGCCACCGGAGGAAAGGATCGCGGCGGTGGAGCTGTTGCGCCGCCAGTACTATGGAAATACAGCCAGACTTCAAAGAGTGGCTCGAGTTGTGCAACGTCCACGGCGTTGAGTACCTCGTTGTGGGGGGATACGCCCTGGCTTGGCATGGGGCCCCGCGTTTTACCGGTGATCTTGATCTCTGGGTTAAACCTGAGCGGGAAAATGCTCGAAAAATTCTGGCAGCGCTCGTGGCCTTCGGTTTCGGCGGGTTGGGTCTGCAGGAGGATGATTTTCTGCAGGAAGACATGGTGGTGCAACTTGGCTATCCTCCTGTCCGCATCGATCTGCTTACCTCTCTCACCGGCGTCACCTGGGACGAGGCCTGGAAAAACCGGGAGGCCGGGACCTATGGCCAGGTGCCGGTTTATTTTCTCGGTCGGAGTGATCTCATCGCCAACAAGAGGGCCTTGGGACGGCAGCGGGATCTGGCTGACCTGGAGGCCTTGGGAGTTGAGTAATTTTTATGTGGGCCGGTCATGAAAGAAGGGGCTTACCACGCCTTGACCACAGGTGGGCAAGACAGGAGCAGGTATGCTGACCGTTGACATCCCCGGTTACCCAGCCCTGCAATGCAATCATCTGGTGACGGATTACAACGGCACCATTGCCGTGGACGGCAGACTGGTGCCGGGGGTGGCCCCGCGGCTAGAGGCGCTCTCCCGGGACCTGGAGATTCATATCATTACCGCCGACACCTTTGGATGTGTGGCCCGGGAAGTCGCCGGCCTGCCCTGCCGGGTGGCGGTGATCGGCAAAGAGGACCAGGCCGGGGCCAAACTGCGGTATATCCAGGCCTTGGGGGCCGAGCAGACGGTCTGTTTGGGCAACGGCCGCAACGATTACCTCATGCTGCAGGCGGCCGGTCTGGGTATTGCCGTGCTCCTGGCCGAGGGGGCGGCCGGCGTGACTCTTCAGGCCGCCGACGTGGTTACCTCTTCCATCCTGGACGCCCTGGACCTGCTCCTGAAACCCCTGCGCCTGACCGCCACCCTCCGGTCTTAACACGCCGTTCTGGGGTCGGGGGAGGGGGCGGGGGGTTGTGCCCCTGGCCCCCGTCCCTCAAGCATTGTTTCAACAACCCAAGACAACTCTGCCCGACGCCGCACCGCAGCGCCGGGCAGTTTGCTTTCCGATACCCTGGGAAAACATCACAGAGGCGGCAGTTCGTCCCGGGTCTTGGTGACGGCGGCCGCGGATTTTTCCAAGAGGGCCTGTTCGTCGGCGTTCAGGGGCAGTTCGATGATCTTTTCGATGCCGCCGGCCCCCAAGATGACCGGGACGCCGAAGAAGATGTCTTTCAGGCCGTATTCGCCGTCCATGTAGACCGACACCGGCACCACCCGCTTCTGATCCTTGAGGATGGCTTCGGCCATCTGCACGGCTGCGGCCGAAGGGGCGTAGAAGGCGGAACCGGTCTTGAGCAGAGCGACGATTTCGCCGCCGCCTTTGCGGGTCCGATCCACCATGGCGTTCAATCTGGCCTGGTCTTTAACGAACTGGGTGATGGGAATGCCCGAAACCGTGGTGGCGCTCAAAATGGGCACCATATCATCGCCGTGGCCGCCCAAGACCATGGATTGAATCTCTTCCACCGCCACGTTCAGCTCCATGGCCAGGAAACAGCGGAAGCGGGCCGTATCCAGGATGCCGGCCATGCCCATGACCCGTTCCCGGGGGAAGCCGCTCACCTTTTTCATGACGTAGCACATGGCATCCAGCGGGTTGGCGACGTTGATGAGGATGGCGTTGGGGGATTTGGCCACCACCGCCTTGGTCACCCCGGCGACGATTTCCGTGTTTTTGTTGAGAAGATCCTCCCGGCTCATGCCCGGCTTGCGGGCCAGACCCGAGGTGATGATGACCACATCGGAGTTGGCCGTTTCTTCGTAGCCGTTGGTGCCGACGATGTTGACATTAAAGCCATAAATGGGCCGGGCCTGCATGAGATCCAGGGCCTTCCCCTGGGGCATCCCTTCAACAATATCCACCAGGACGACATCGCCCAATTCCTTTTCGGCTGCCCAATGCGCGGCCGTGGCCCCCACATTGCCGGCGCCGACGATGGTAATCTTTTTCCGTGCCATACGAAACCTCCATTTCTTGAAGAAGCAAATCTCTGGCGAGCTAATTTTCCGGATCGTTTTAGCTTAAAGGTTTTCCCCCGGCCATGCAATGGCAATTTCTCTGAAAGGTCTGTCAAAAATAGGGTGACAGAAGGTCGCCTAAGACCGTTAGGGAGGGATTCCATCGGCAAAGCCTAAAAAAAGAGGCGGGGACTTGAGCCCCGCCTTCAGGTTGGATTGCGGCCGGTTATTTCACTTCTTCAAACTCGGCTTCGACCACATCGTCATCGCCCTTTTTCTGCTGGGCCTGTTGCGCTCCGGCCCCGGCGGCTCCCGCCCCGGCCCCGGCGCCGGCCGTCTGGGTATAGACCGTTTCGGCCAGTTTATGGGAAGCCTTCATGAGCGCGTCGCTGGCCTGTTTGATGGCGTCGATGTCCTCGCCGGCCATGGCCTTTTTCAGCCGCTCGATATGATCGGTAATGTTGCTTTTGGTGGCGCCGTCCACTTTGTCGCCCAACTCGTTTAAGGTCTTTTCGGTCTGATAGATCAAAGAGTCGGCGTGGTTGCGGGCTTCGGCCAACTGCCGGCGTTTCTTGTCTTCTTCGGCATGCAGTTCCGCGTCTTTAATGAGCTGCCGGATCTCTTCCTCGGTCAGACCGCTGGAGGCGGTGATGCGGATGGACTGTTCCCGCCCGGTGCCCAGGTCTTTGGCCGAGACGTTGACGATGCCGTTGGCGTCGATGTCAAAGGTGACTTCAATCTGGGGGACGCCCCGGGGGGCCGGGGGGATGCCCACCAGTTCGAAGCGGCCCAGGGTTTTGTTGTCGGCCGCCATCTCCCGTTCACCCTGCAGCACATGGATGCTCACTGCGGGTTGATTGTCTGCCGCGGTGGAAAAGATCTGGCTGCGCTTGGTGGGGATGGTGGTGTTCTTCTCAATGAGTTTGGTGAAAACCCCACCCAGGGTCTCGATACCCAGGGACAGGGGGGTCACGTCCAACAGCAGGACGTCTTTGACGTCGCCCTTGAGCACCCCGGCCTGGATGGCGGCGCCGACGGCCACCACTTCATCGGGGTTGACGCCTTTGTGGGGCTCCTTGCCGAAAATCTCCTTGACCTTTTCCTGCACCTTGGGCATACGGGTCATGCCGCCCACCAGAATGACCTCATCAATGTCTTTGGGCGAGACGTTGGCGTCTTTCATGGCGATCCGGCAGGGACCCTCCAGTTTCTGGATAAGATCGTCCACCAGCGATTCCAGTTTGGCCCGGGTCAATTTTATGAGCAGGTGCTTGGGACCGGAGGCGTCGGCGGTGATAAAGGGCAGGTTGACCTCGGTCTCCAGAGAGGACGACAGCTCCATTTTGGCCTTTTCCGCTGCTTCTTTCAGCCGCTGCAGAGCCATGCGGTCGCTGCGCAGGTCAATCCCCTGGTCCTTCTTGAATTCATCGGCCAGATAGTCAATGAGGCGCTGATCAAAGTCATCGCCGCCCAGGTGGGTGTCGCCGTTGGTGGACTTCACTTCAAAGACGCCCTCGCCGATCTCCAGGATGGAGATATCGAAGGTGCCGCCGCCCAGATCAAAGACGGCGATCTTTTCGTCCTTCTTTTTGTCCAGACCATAGGCCAAAGAGGCGGCCGTGGGCTCGTTGATGATGCGCAGGACATTCAGACCGGCGATGCGGCCGGCGTCTTTGGTGGCCTGGCGCTGGGAATCGTTAAAATAGGCCGGCACGGTGATGACTGCTTCGGTGACCTTTTCGCCGAGATATTCTTCCGCCGTCTGCTTCATTTTCACCAGAATCATGGATGAGATCTCGGCAGGGCTGTAAACCCGGCCCCGAATCTCCACGTGGGCGTCGCCGTTTTCCGCCTGGACGATCTTATACGGCAGGATGGTCAGGTCCCGCTGTACTTCCGGGTCCGAATATTTGCGGCCGATGAGACGCTTCACCGAAAAGATGGTATTTTGCGGGTTGGTGACGGCCTGGCGTTTGGCGATCTGTCCCACCAGGCGCTCACCGCTGTCAGTAAAGGCAACCACCGACGGGGTGGTGCGGCCGCCTTCAGCATTGGGGATGACTTTGGGCTCCCCCCCTTCCATGATGGCCACCACTGAGTTGGTGGTGCCCAGGTCAATGCCGATTACTTTTGCCATGTATAGAATCCTCCTGACAAATTGTCGTGTGGGTTATCAATGTTATGTTGTGATCAGAGATGGCTCAGGCCTGCGGCTGTCGGGCCACCACGACCATGGCCGGCCGCAGCAGCCGGTTTTTCAGCAGGTAGCCCTTTTGCAGTTCCTGGATGACGGTCTGGTCCGCGACCGTGGCATCCTCCTGCTGCATCACTGCGTTATGATAGGTCGGATCAAATTTCTCCCCCAGGGCCTCGATGGGCGTCACGCCGAACTTGGCAATGACCTGACGAAAACCCTTCAGGACATTTTCCACTCCTGCCACCAGCGCCGCGCAGGCTTCCTGGTCCCGACCATGATTGAGGGCCAGCTCCAGATTATCCAGGACCGGCAGGAGCTCCTTGAGCAGGGATTCATTGGCGAAATCCCTGAGCTCGGTCCGCTCCTTTTCCAGGCGCTTGCGGAAATTCTCCACATCGGCCACCAGCCGGAGGAGTTGCTCATGCTTTTCCCGCAGCTCTTTTATTTCTTCCTCTTTTGCCGCCAGTTGGCGGATGAGGGCCTCGGGATCACATTCTTCAATTGCCGCCAGTTCAACCTCGGGGGCAGTGGTGGCCTCAGTCGCAGTTTCGGTCGGTTGTTTATCGTCTGGCGCAGAAAAACCCATAATAAAAACTCTCCTTCTTCCCATCACCGGGCACCGGTCGGGGCGTCCGGTCGCAAAAAAATATGGCGCCCTAGTCCGGTATGCCCGCTGCTTGCTGGCACAGCCAGCCCCAACGCAGGGGCATAGGCTGCTTGCTGAGTATGTTCGCGGGAGCCTCAGAAGTGCCGGCGTCGGCCTCAGGGGGCAGCACCCAGGCGGTCGGTCCTGATCAACGCGGCCGCGTCGACCTTTTGTTCAAAATGCCACTCATCAGGTTGGCGGTAAATTCCACCAAGGGGATGACCTTGCCGTAATTCATCCGCATCGGCCCGATGACCCCCAGGGCCCCGATGGGTTCCTGGTCCCGTTGAAAATTGGAGGTCACCAGACTCCATTCCACTTCCGGGAAAGGCGTCTCCGGACTGATGAAAATCTTGACCCCGGCCGAGGCCAGACTTTCATCCAGCAGTTTGATCAGATGCTGTTTTTCTTCAAAGGCCCGCAACAGGGCCCGAATCTTGTCAATATCGGCAAATTCGGGGTAGTCCAGGATCTGGCTGGCCCCCTCGACATACAGCTCTTCGTCCTCTTCCGCCTCGAGGGCCTTATAAATCAGGTTGAGCGATTGGGACACCATCAGATCAAAGAGGACCCTCTCGGCCTCCAGTTGGGACAGGACCAGTTGCCGGGCCTCGACCAGGGAAAGATTCTTGAGCAGCTCATTGAGATAGCGGCTGAATTTGTCTAACTGCTCCTGGCTGAACGGTTCGCTGGTTTTGATGAACCGGTTTTGCACCACGCCATCGGTGGACACCAGGACCGTGAGAATCTGATCGGCGCCGATCGTA
>CALGOE010000095.1 GCA_937958145.1 uncultured Desulfobacca sp. | reverse complement strand
CATCCTGGCCATCGGTCCACAGCAATTATGGCAGGTAAGCGGCGTTACCGTCATTGTCTTGCTGTTTCTCTTTCTCTTCTATAAGGAACTGGTATTCCTCAGTTTTGACGAAGAAATGGCCTGGGTCTGCGGCGTGCCGGTGGCGGCGGTGCGTTATTTGTTCCTGGCCGTTCTGGCCTTGGTCATCATCGTCGCCATTTATCTGGTGGGTATTGTCCTGGTCTCAGCCCTGTTGGTCATTCCCGCGGCCGCCGCCCGGAATCTGACCCAGCATATCAAGACCATGCTGCTGGTCTCCACCCTGCTGGCGCTGGCCGCCAATCTGGTGGGCCTGGCCTTGTCCTACCAATTGGATCTGCCGGCGGGGGCGACCATTGTTGTTCTTCTGGCCGGTATCTTCTTTTTGGCCTCCCTGTGGGATCGCCGGAAAAAAGCCTGGGGAGCCAAAAGTTAACTTTGGGAGATGATAAAAACTCCCAAACAGGTGATCAGAATGCCGCTGATCCGGACCCAGGTGACGTTTTCGCCCAGCAGCCACCAGCCCATCACGGCGGTGAGCACATAGCCGACGCTGATCAATGGATAGGCATAACTGACCTCGGCCTTGGCCAGGACAATCAGCCAGATGAGAAAGCCGGTAACGTAGCAACCCAGGCCCAGGAGGATAAAAGGGCTTAAAAACGCCTTGACAAAAACCGGGACCAGGGCCTGGAGGGACAGTTGGAAATTCCCTAATCTGTTCATACCGGTTTTTAATAAAAGTTGGCCGATGACATTAAACAGGATGTTGACGCTGACCAAAAACAGGACCGAATAACGGATCATGGCGATGGCAACCGCTCCTTCAGTGAGGCTGTGATAAAGCAAAAAACAATTTATGAGTATGGATTAGACCCCGACTCTTGGCAAGAAGAAAGTACAGATCCAACAACGGCAAGGTTTTTTATGACATCATTGCGGGACCTGTTAACGACGTTTGCTGATTGCTTCGGGCCGCCGGGCGGTGAAGCCCCTGTGGCCCGGCTCCTGGAACAACACCTGCAATCTTTCTGCCAAGTCCGGCGGGACGGCCTGGGCTCGATCCTGGCCGAAAAGGTCGGCACCCAGGGCAAACCCCGGCTGCTGTTGGCCGCCCACCTGGATGAAATCGGCTTCATGGTCCAGGGCATTACTGCCCAGGGATACCTGCGGTTGCAGGCCTTGGGGGGTTGGGAGCCCAGCCTCCTGCCGGGTCAGCGTCTGCTGATCCAGACCGCCCAAGGGCTGCGGGAAGGCGTCGTGGCCGCCCTCCCGGTCCATTTCCGCAGCGAGAACACCAAACCCCTGAAAATGGAAGAGCTCCTGGTGGATGTCGGCGCCGCTTCGCCCCAGGAAATAAAAGAACTGGGGATCGGCCTGGGAGACCTGGCCGTCCCCCACGTCGGTCTGGGGGTGCTCAATGAGCAGTATCTGGTCCACAAAGCCTGGGACGACCGGGTCGGCGTGGCCGCCCTGGTGGCGGTGCTCCAGCATTTTCGGGACCATCCCCATCCCAACACCCTGGTGGCCGCCGGCACCGTCCAGGAAGAAGTGGGCAGCCGGGGCGCCGTGACGGCCGTGGAATTGGCCAAGCCTGATCTGGCCATCGTTCTGGAGGGCCCCCCGGCCGATGATCTGCCCGGTCTCAGCCCTGATCCGCCTCAGGGCGCCCTGGGCCGGGGTGTGCAGATCAGGCTCTATGACCCTACCATCATCGTCCCCCAGAGCCTCTGGCGCTGGGTAGTGGCGTTAGCGCAAGAGCATCGGATCCCCCATCAATTGGCCGTGCGGCGCAGCGGCGCCACCGACGCCCGGGTCATTCATGTGGCCCAGGGCGGCCTCCCCACCATTGTCCTGGGAGCACCGGTACGCTATGCCCATTCCCCGGCCTCCCTCATCCACCTGGCCGATGTGGCAGCGCTGGTGGCCCTGACCGTGGCCATCATTGAGGCCTTGGACGCGGCCAAGTTGCAGGAACTGGCTTTTTCCTGAAAACGGTTCCCTGGCTTTGGGGACAGTCTCACCCCCCATTGCCTTCTGGCCTGCATCCTGATATAGTAAGGATAACAAATAACTTGCCGTCGGGGCGAGACAGAGCTCCTGGATCAAGGATCAGTCCTGGCCCGACAGAGTAGGGACTATGGAAAATCACCTTCAACCCAGCCACCCGTCATCTCGGCCGTGGTTGCGGGTCCTGGCGCTCTCTAGCCTGCTGCTTGTGCTTGTGGCCGGTTGGACCCTGGGACCCGGCACCACCCCCGGTTGGGCGGCTCGGAGTCAGACCATGGTACAACTGCAAACCTCCAAGGGAACCATCGTCCTGGAACTGTATCCGGAGAAAGCCCCGGTAACAGTGGCCAATTTTCTTCAATATGTCAAAGATGGCTTTTATGACGGCACCATTTTTCATCGGGTCATCAATGGCTTCATGATCCAGGGGGGCGGACTGGATGCCCAGATGCAGCAGAAACCCACCCGGGCCCCCATCAAGAATGAGGCCGACAACGGTCTGCTGAACGAGGCCTATACCATCGCCATGGCCCGGACCGCGGTCCCCGATTCCGCCACCTCCCAGTTTTTTATCAATGTGGCGGATAACAAAAACTTGAACCACACCGCCAAGACGCCCGCCGGGTGGGGCTACGCCGTCTTTGGCCGGGTAGTGCAGGGGCAAGAGGTGGTGGACGCCATTAAGGCCGTGGCCACGACCACCAAAGGCTTTCATGCCGATGTGCCGGTGGAGCCGGTGACCATCCTCAAGGCCACCGTCGTCGAGGAGTAACTTCTGCCGCCGGTCAGGGCCGGCTTATTGACGGAGCGGCAGAGAATACTTATTTTTAAAATAAATCGTGTAAACCTCCGCTCTGGGAAGGCTCTGATGAGTAAGATTATTGATCTGGAAAAACGGCTGCAGCAGGAACAGAAAAAGAAAGTCAAGATCGACAAGGCCAAAAAACTGGAATTTATCCGCAAATTCCTGCAATGCAAACGCTGCCTGGCCCGCTGCGCCATGTGCGGCGTGCAATTCGATCCCCAGGAAATGTATAAGCGCTACCATGGCCCCTACCGCTTCTGCAGCACCTGCCAGGAAGAGTATGATGAATACCTGCGGGTCAAAGAATCGGGCCAGGAGACCACCATCTATTATCATAATCGAGAATGGCTGGCCCTGTGGCAAAATTGGCTGAACTATCAGGAATCATTGCAAAAATATACAGAATCGCCTGAGTTCATCGAACTGCTGCGCGAGGTGGATTGGCAGTAAGCCTGCGAGCAGGGCCGGGAGTCTGCTCCTTATCCCGGCATGGTTGTTCACAAATCTGGATCAGTCACCAACCCTGTAACCTTCCGTGACGTTTTATCCGCAATCCTACGATTTAATCGTGGTCGGGGCCGGGCATGCCGGCTGTGAGGGCGCCCTGGCCGCGGCCCGCCTGGGCCTGGATGTCCTGGTGTTCAATTTGAACCTGGACACCATCGCCCAGATGGCCTGCAATCCGGCCATCGGCGGTCTGGCCAAAGGCCATTTGGTCAAGGAGATCGACGCCTTGGGCGGCGCCATGGGTTACCTGGCCGATCAGACCGGCATCCAGTTCCGCCTCCTCAATACCTCCAAGGGACCGGCGGTGCGAGGCACCCGGGTGCAGTGTGACAAACAGGCCTACCGGTTGGCCATGAAAGCCCTGCTGGAAGCCCAGCCGCGGGTGCATATCCGGGAAGCCATGGTGGATCGCCTGCTCATTGAAGACGGTCGGGTCGTGGGCGTGGTGGAGTCCTATGGCTTGTGTTATCGGGCCAAGGCGGTTCTCATCACCACCGGCACCTTTTTAAACGGCCTGATTCATATCGGCCCCCATCAGATCCAGGCCGGACGGGCTGGCGAATTCGCCGCCACGACGCTGGCGGCCCACCTCCGGGACCTGGGATTTAAGATGGGACGCATGAAAACCGGCACGCCCCCCCGTCTGCATGCGGCCAGCATAGACTTCAGCGCCATGGGGCAACTTCAGGGTTCAGAACAGGTTCGGCCCTTCTCCTGGCGCAGTGCCTGCACCCCCCGGGAACAGGTCACCTGTTACGTTACCCAGACCACGGCCCAGACCCATCGCCTCATCCGGGACAATATCCATTTTTCGCCGCTGTATAGCGGCGTTATCCAAGGCATCAGTGCCCGTTATTGCCCCTCCCTGGAAGACAAGGTCATGCGTTTTGCCGATAAGCCCTCCCACCAGGTCACCCTGGAGCCGGAGGGCCGCCAGACCCAAGAGATCTATGCCAAGGGGCTGGGCAATTGTCTGCCGGTGGAGCTCCAACTGCAACTGTTTCGCAGCGTTCCCGGCCTGGAAGCGGCCCAGATTATGCGGCCGGCCTATGCCATTGAGTATGACTACGTGCTCCCCACCCAGCTCCTGCCGACCCTGGAAAGCAAACTCATCAAAGGCCTTTTCCTGGCCGGTCAGATCAACGGCACCTCCGGCTATGAAGAAGCTGCGGCCCAGGGATTGTGGGCCGGCATCAATGCCGCCTGCCAGGTCCTGGGACGGCCGCCCTTCCTGTTGCACCGCGGCCAGGCCTATATGGCGGTGCTGGTGGATGACCTGGTGACCAAAGGCACCCGGGAGCCCTATCGGATGTTTACCTCCCGGGCCGAGTATCGCCTGCTGCTGCGGGAGGATAATGCCGATCTGCGTCTGACGGAATTGGGCTACGAACTGGGCCTGGTAAGTAAAGAAGCCGTGGCGGCCGTGCGGGAGAAAAAGCGCCTCCTGGCCGAGGAGGAAGCACGCCTGCAGGGGAAAAAGATCTTTCCTGTGCCGGCCGTCAATGCCGCTCTGGCTGAGCGGGGTTCAACCCCCCTGAAAGAGCCGATGCCATTGCTCAAACTTTTGAAACGGCCGGAGATTGATCTGCCCAGCCTCTATGCCTGGGCCGGAGAGGTGCCCGGCGTGCCGCCGGCAGTGGTGGAACAACTGGAGATTCAGTATAAATATGAGGGCTACATCAAGCGGCAACTGGCCGCGGTGGAACAGATGGTAAACCTGGAGAAGAAATATCTGCCCCCGGATTTTGATTATGACCGTGTGCCCGGACTCTCCAACGAGGTGCGCCAGAAACTGAAAGACATTCAGCCCCGTTCCCTGGGCCAGGCGGCCCGCATCTCGGGAGTTACCCCGGCCGCCATCGCCATTCTCTTGGTCTATCTCAAACGCTGGCCCACCAAGCCTCTCTAATCTATCCCCAGCACAGCCTCCGGCCGAAGCCGGTTCGGGCGGCCTGAGCGTGCTTTGGGCTCGGTCCGACCGGCAGCCCGGGCCTTTTCCTTTAGCGATATTCTAACCGCAATAACTGATCGAGTTCCCAATAATTCTGATAAAACTGGACCCCTACTTCATGCCAGCCTTTGTCCAGGGCGTGGCGTGACCAGATCACCCGGCCGACCACCGACAGGACCTTGGTATCGGTCTGCAACGTGAATTTCAAGGTTATCTGACTCATGAAAGGAGGGCAAAAAGGCAGTCGCAAGCGGGCCCCATTCATGCTCAAGTCAATGATTTGGGCCCCGGTGCCGGTCTTGCCGTTTACCTCGAGGACCTCTCGGTTCACCACAAAGCGCCGGGCTTTCCGGAGTTTCTCGGCCTTTTTTTTGGTCATTTTTACCAAAATTTCTTTGTTGACTAAATAATTGCGCGCCTTGCGGGCTTCTGCGGCCGCCTTTTCTTCGGCTTGCGCCAACGATTCTGCATCGGTCTTTTTTTTCTGGTCGGCCATCCCAGAACTCCTTGCTCCTGGATCAAGGCAAAGTCACGGACCGTGGGAATACCCGACGCGGGCCATTATGGAAATTTTTTTCTCCTTTCACCCTTTATCGACCGATTTTGTTATTCTCTTAAATTTTTTTTCTCAGTCGCCGAGGCCAGAACGCTCCCATAGTAAAAGATCGGCCTCGGGGCGAGAGCGAACCAGGCGCAAGAGCCTGTTGTGCTTGTCCGGCCCGGTTCTTTTGACCCCACTGCTTACAGGCCGCTGACCTGGCGGAATTCTTCCGGCTCTATTTTATAATGTTTCAGCCAGCGATAGATGGTCTTGGTGCACACCCGCAATTTCCGGGAGATGGCGGTTATATTCCCTTGTTCCTGCCGCAGTAAATCACGTAACTGGGCCTCGGGTGGGCGGGTCGGCAGGGTCGCCACCGCATTATTTTCCTGTCCTCGGTCGGAGTCAACCCTGATTTCGTCATTTTCCAGGAAGACATCTTCGATGGCGATGTCTTCCCGGAGCAGGACCGCCCGGGCAATGACATTCTTCAATTCCCGCACGTTTCCCGGCCAGGGGTAAGCCAGAAGCTTTTTCTCCACGGCGCCGGCCAGATATACCGGACCCAGGCCATACTCCTGAGCGGTTTGGGTGGCGAAATAATTGGCCAGAAAAAGAATATCCACCGGCCGTTCCCGAAGCGGCGGCAGGTGCAGTAACAGGGTGCTGAGACGATCATACAGGTCCCGGCGAAACCGGCCCTGGGCAATGAGCTGCCGCAAATCCTGGTTGGTGGCGGCAATCAACCGCACGTGGACGGACAGCGTCGTTTCGCTGCCCAGCGGTTCAATCTCTCCCAATTCCACGGCCCGCAATAACCGGGGCTGAACCGCCAGCGGCAGGTCGCCGATCTCGTCCAGGAACAGGGTGCCCTGATGGGCCAACTCAAACTTGCCCTTTTTGCCGCGGTGGGCATCAGTAAAAGCCCCCCGCACGTGCCCGAACAGTTCACTGTTGGCCACCGATTCCACCAGGGCGGCACAATTCAGCTTGACGAATTCCCGTCCCTGCTGGGGACTGTGGGCCCACAAGGCCTCGGCCACCAGCTCCTTGCCGGTGCCGGGCTCGCCGGTAATTAAGACCGGTAAATCTGTACGGGCGTATAAGGGAACAAGCTGGAGGAGTTTTTGGAAACGGGGGTCTTGGGTGAGGATTGGTTTTTTCAGGGTCAGCCACGGAGCTGGCGAGCCACCGTACCCCGTTTGCGTCAGGGGATTCCTGCGGGGCCGCTCACCCTGTGGCAACCTTTCTCGCGGCGTACTTCGGCGATCCGTCCTGATCGTAGACATGGTTGCCTCCTTGCAACACCAAGTTAACCGAAAAATCAATATTCTTCTAGTCTTAACGATTTTTTTTATATCTAAGATCAACCCGCTTGTAAATAGATTTTTTTTAAAAGAAAAAAAATCTGTGAAAAAGTTCCAGCCTGAACTGGAAAAAACAAACCCAAAAGCGAAGTTGGGCTGCATCAACAAAAAGATTGGGGTATACTGAGGGAAAAAGGGATACTGCGCCGCCGCCTGGCGACAACGATCGCAGGTTCTTTTTTGCCGCCTCCTTGCCGGGGCTGGCCGTTTCTCTGGCAGAGGGATGTAATATGCCGAAAATCATGGGACATCGGGGGGCCAAAGCCTACGAACCCGAAAATACCCTCAGATCCATCCGCCGGGCCCTGGAGATGGGGGTTGAGGCCGTGGAAATTGATGTCCATCTGAGCCGGGACGGTCAGCTGGTGGTCATTCACGACGCCACCGTGGACCGTACGACCAATGGCAGGGGCCGGGTAGCGGACCTGACCTGGGCGGAATTGCGCCGTTTGGACGCCGGGTTGGGCGAACCTCTGCCCAGCCTCGCCGAGGTGGTGGAGTTGGTGCGCCCGCGGGCCCATCTTTTTGTGGAGATGAAAGACCCCCGGGCCACGACCCAATTAGCGGCTTTTTTTGCCGGCCATGACCTTTTCGAGGCTGCGCACGTGATCTCTTTCTGGCATCCGGCCCTCAAAGATCTGCGCCGTCTTGAGCCCCGCCTGCACACCGGCGTCCTTTTTGTGGGCTGCCCCGTGGATCCGGCCAGTTTGGCCCAGAACGCCGGGGCCGAGGTCCTGGTCTTGAACTATCAATACGTTACGGCAGAACTGGTGCACCTGGCCCGGCAGGCCGGGTTGCAGGTGGCGGTCTGGAATATTGATACCATAACCGATCTCGTGCCGCTGCTGCCGCTGCAATTGGATTACATCGGCAGCAATGCCCCCGATATTCTCCTGACCTATCTCCGGCAGCAGACCTGAACTTGGCAATTGAGGATGAGGCGGCGGTGGCTGACGTCCCTGATGCATTGCAGAGGCCCTGCCGCACCGTCAATTTCGAGGCATAGAAGCTCATGGACCCTGCCAGCGGATCGCCTTTTGGGCAGCTTGTGCGCCAATCTCGGCAGGCCGCGGGTTTAAGCCAACGTGCCCTGGCCCAGCGGGTCGGCTTGGACGTCAGTTATATCAACCGCTTGGAGAGCGGCGAACGCCGGCCGCGGCGGGGCACGGTGCTGAAACTGGCTGCCACTCTGGGGATCAGCGGGCCAGAGCTGGACACCTGGCTTGCCGCTTCTGATCTCGCGCCCATGCCTTTGTTGTCAGGATTAAGCGCCTCCCGGCAGGGAACGGCCACCGTCGCCGGAGAAAGCGGCGAGCAGGAACAAGGGTTGGATACCCTCGCCCTGTGGGAAGGCTTGGCCGCCATCGGGTTGGACGAAGCCAGGCTCCGCCGTCTTCTTACGAACCTGGCGGCGGCGCCGCGGGGGCTGCTGGCCAACGTGACCGCCTACCGCGCCGTGCTGCGACGTTTCGGCCGTCCCGACGTCGTCATCAGCGACTTTGACAGTTGGTCCTACCTGTTTGGCGTCAACC